>JAGWZR010000159.1 GCA_018968795.1 Planctomycetota bacterium
CCAGGACAAAGCGTGCTCGTTATTGGCAGCGGTATCTCCGGACTGCTTCATATCCAACTGGCGCGCGCACTCGGGGCAGGTAAAATATTTGCGGTAGATATTACCGAATATCGCCTAAAAATGACCAAACAATGCGGGGCAGACGTTGCAATACATGCCAAAGAGGATGTACCAGCCTATCTGCGCAAGACTAACGATGGGCGATTAGCAGACCTCGTTATCGTATGTACTGGCGCAATTCCGGCCATACAACAGGCATTAAACTCCGTGGATCGAGGCGGAACGATTCTTTTTTTTGCACCAACAGAACCGAATGTAACAACTCCTATTAATCTTTGGGATCTCTGGCGAAATTGCAATTCTGTCATTATGTCCTATGCTGGCCCGCCAGACGATATGACAACGGCCATCGAATTAATCCGTGCAGGCAGAGTAACGGTGCGAGATATGATTACTCACAGATTAGGCCTTGCCGAGACCGCTCTGGGCTTCAAATTGGTTGCCGAGGCAAAGGAATCTATCAAGGTTATTATTGAACCTCACAACCAAAAAATTGAACAATAATTTTAGCGTAATATTCTTAGAAGAATAACTTGTCGTGCGAAGGTTTATTTCCCATCATAACGATAATGCTGGGCGCGGGTCAGCGAGATGCTGTTACTCCTATCATAAAAGTTTGGGTTGTCAAGCAACTTGGTGCCTCTACCAATGTCTATAGTATTGAAAACCATAAAAATAGTTCTGCTAAGATTGTTTCATAACAATAGCCGGAGAGTGGTATTTGTGTTGCTAACGTTCTTTTTAACCTCCAGCATTGCAAGGGGAGAAGAGATAGGCATAAAAGAAGCTTTAGATATCTTTTATAAAAACAACTATGACATTGTAAAAAATAAATACGAAATAGATAAGGCATCTGCAGACCTTTTAGAAGCAAAACTCTGGTTAAATCCAACCCTTTCATCAAATGCCATCGGGTTTGATTCTAATGGTAGCAGCATTACCAATACTGGCAATACACAACTCGCTGTAAGGGTAGATCAGCCGATAAGAACTGGGAGAAAAAGGGAGCTAAGGGTGGCTTCGGCAAAGGAAAATCTTGAGGCTGTTAAGCTGTCTTATAAAGATTTTATTAGAAACATCCTTTCAGTATTTTACACGGTGTATTACAATCTCTGCCTTGATAAACTAAATATTGATTTTTCACGGGATGAGTTAAAGAGATTTGAAAAGACCTTAGAAATAGCTGAGAAAAGACATAACACAGGTTTTTTATCCCTTAATGATTACACAAAATTAAAACTCGCAAGAATAGAACTTGAAAATAATCTTACAAATTTTCAAACCAAATATCTGAACGACCTCGAGGATTTTAACCTCTTATTGGGAAGTAGTAAACGTCTTGAACCAGCCAAGATACTGGCACAAGAAGACTTTCGGGAATACAGCGAAGAAACCCTTTTAGAAAAAGCCTATAACAACCGCCCCGATCTTTTATCAATTCAAAAGCAAATAAAGGCGTCAGAATACAGTCTTTCCCTTGCAAAAGCGAAACGAATACCAGATGTAACCGTAGGGCTTGAATACGACTCGTTTGGAACAGTTTATAAACCAGGGATTGGCGGAGGTCTTAGCTTTGAGCTTCCCTTATTTAACAGAAACCAGGGTGAGATTTCGCGAAGAATTGCTGAACATAATCAGACACAGATACAAGCCGAAAAAGTAAATAAACAAATCATGACAGATGTGAGACAGGCATTAAGCAGTTACCGGGGATTTGTAAAGGTCTTTGATTCATACAAAAGCAAGAAAAAGGAGATGGAGAATCTGTTAGAGAATAGCGAAAAGGCATTCTCTTTAGGTGGTATTACTGTCCTTGATTTGATTGACACCCGCAGGACTTATAAGGACTTTATAACGAAGTACAATCAGACACTAACCCAAGCTATGCTCAGCAAAGAACTTTTAAGGGTCTATACAGGAGAAACAAAGTGAAAAAAGAATTTTGCTTTATGGTCCTTGTTCTCGCGCTCCTAACTGGCAATATAAGTTGTGGGAGTAAGGGGGCGGCAAAAAAAGAAGAAGGCAGAGACGTAAAGACCTGTAAAGTATCTTCTCAGGAAATTGAAAAGTTTATAGAGGCCACCGGCAGCATCCAGGTAGATATTGAAGGTGGCGCAAAGATAATCTCGCCGCTTGGCGGAGTTGTAAGTAAAATATTTACAAAAGTCGGGAATAGGGTAAACAAGGGAATGCACTTGCTGGCGATAAGAAGCCCGGATGCGAGCGATACCTACGCAAGCTATCTCGCAAACCTTTCGCAATGGAGGCAGGCGGAGAGGATTTACAATCTAAACAAGGAGCTTTATAAGGTTGGCGCAGTTACAGCAAATGACTTTGCAGCCAGCGAGGCTGCTTATGAACAACTTAAGGCAGAAGGCGAGGGATACAAAAAGAAGCTTAGCATGTATGGTATGAATCTTACAAATGGCGGCGACAGCTTCAAAGACAGGTTGGTTTTAAAGGCCCCTCTGGACGGCATTGTGGCGGATATTCAGACCCATATGGGAGACAGGGTAGACACGTCCACTCCTTTAATGATAGTTGCAGATCCGGGTAAGATATTGGCGGTTGCCAACATCTACGATACCGATATCCCAAAAATTAAGAAGGGTAGCGAAGTGACCTTTTATACAGATGTCTTTCCTGACGTAGAATTCAAAGGAATCGTTACCTATATGAGCGATATAGAAGACGCTGATTCTAAAACAGTAAAGACCTATATTAAAGTGTCAAACGATAAGGATTTGTTCAAGCTAAATATGTTTTTAAAGATAAAGATTACCGATGGAAAGAGCTTATGCCCCGTTGTCCCCAAGTCAGCCCTCTTATACAAAGATGGGGAATTCTACGCATACGTTAAAGAAAACGAGGGATACAAATTTAAGATGGTCAAACCAGTGAGGGAGGTAACGGAAAGACTCATGGCTGTCGAAGGTCTAACTGATTCAGATGAGGTCGTTCTGTCCGCTATTGATATGGAGAAGCCATGAAAAAATGGGTAGTTTTTGTTAGCGACAACAGCCTACTCTTTTTACTATTAGTTTCCTTTGCCACCCTTATTTCTCTCTTCTTTGTGAGGAAGCTTAATGTTGAAGCATTCCCTGACCCTGCTCCCCCAATTGTCGAGATCGTCACCCTATATGAAGGAAAATCGGCCGAAGAGGTTGAAAAACTCATTACAGTGCCCGTAGAGGTAGCCATCGCAGGGATGAGGAACCTTGAAAGGGTAAACTCCATCTCGCTTTACGGGCTTTCGGATACAAAATGCAAATTTTCTTATGAAGCTAGTTACAAAGAGGCGAAACAGGAGGTCTTGAACAGGCTTGCCAACCTCACCCTTCCCGAGGGACTCCAACCTACCGTAATTCCAAATCCCATAGGAGAAGTCATGCGGTACACAGTAACTGGCTCTGAAAACCTTATGGAACTCAGAACATTACAGGATTGGGTAATATCAAGGCAACTGAAAACTGCTAACGGCGTCGAGGATGTAGTCAGTTTTGGGGGTTACATAAAGGCGTATGTGGTAGAAATCGCCCCTGAAAACCTTATAAAATATGACATACCTCTCTCACAGGTAATGGATTCCTTATCAAAATCAAACCTGAATGTTGGCGGAAGGGCGTTTGAGATGGGAAACCAATACTACATGGTGCGGGGAATCGGAAGAATAAAAAGTCTCAAGGATATAGAAAATACCCTGGTGGCTTATAAGAATGGGAAACCCATCCTGGTAAAGAATATAGCCAGGGTAACCATTGGAAATATTCCACAAACAGGAATCGGAGGGCTTAACAATAAAGACGAAACAGTAACAGGAACGGTAATCCTCAGGAAAGACGCAAAAGGCATCCCTTCTATAAGGTCTATCAATGAAAAGTTACGGGAGATCAATGAAAGGGTGCTCCCAAAGGGAATAAAGGTGGTGCCCTTCTATGAAAGGTGGGAACTGATAACAACCGTTGTAAAAAAGGTAGCAGAAACCGCCCTCTCAGGTATTGCGCTGGTGGCCATTGCATTTTTTGTTTTTCTTGGGAATATTAGGGCTGCAATCATTACGACCCTCGTGATCCCAATATCACTCTTAATTACTCTTGCCTTGATGTCTATAAGAGGCGAGTCGGCCAACCTCCTTTCCATAAGCGCTATAGATTTTGGTATTCTAGCAGACATCCCGCTCCTCTTAGTGGAGGATTATTTTAGAACTTCAAAAAAAGTTGGCGCCGATTTGAGGGCTATTGTAAAAGTCGCTGAAGATATAGGGAAACCGATATTATTCTCCATCCTTATCATATTACTTGCCTTTATCCCAATCTTCACCATGAAGGGGGCAGAATCCCAAATATTTTCGCCAATGGCAAAGACTTACTTCTATGCCCTCATATTAACCCTCGTTCTTACCTTTACCTATCTTATTGCATCCAAACACCTGTTTCTAAAGGGGCAGAAGGAGAGAGAATTCAGATTCGTTGAAATAATGAGAGAAAAATATGTAAAACTGGTCAACTTCTTCCTTAAAAAGCACCGCAAGGTACTCTTGATAACCTCTATAGTCGTCGTGACGGGACTAATTGTGGGCTTGAGAATGCTTGGCACTCAGTTTCTTCCAAAAATGGACGAAGGAAATTTGTACATCAGAATAATATACCCGTATTCAATATCCCTGAACAAGGCGTATGAAAATACGAAAAAAGTGAGAGATATGCTTATGAAATTTCCAGAAGTAAAGACAGTAAGTTTCAGAGTGGGAAGGCCGGAAGATGGCTCAGATCCAAGCGGTCCTTACAATTCCGAATACTGTGTGCCACTCAAACCGTACCGCGAGTGGAAAAGAAGAATTACAAAAGAACAACTCGAGAATATTACAAGGGAGGAATTAAGGAAGCTTTTCCCTAATGTAGATATTAACATCTCCCAGTATATTCAGGACAACCTTGAAGAGGCAATGTCCGGAGTAAAAGGAGAAAACTCTATCAAGATATTTGGAGAAGACCTTCAAGAACTTGACAGGACGGCAAAAAATGTAGACGAAACAATTGAAAAGGTTCCGGGTATAAAAGACGTGGGGATATTCCGGGAACTTGGGCAGCCAAATTTATTGATAGAGGTAGATAGGGAAAATGCGTCAACCCTTGGACTTACTGTTCAAGATGTCTTGGATACCGTTTCTGCGGCATTGGGAGGAAAAACCGTTAGCGAGATACTAGAAGGAGAAAAGAGATTTGCGCTTTTGGCGCGTTTCCCTCCTGAATACAGAAAAGAACCTGAAAAAATTGCCAATATCCCAATAATATTACCCGACGGGGGAATTGTGGCGCTTTCAAGAGTTGCAAAAATACGATATGACACGGGCGCTACCTTTATCTTCAGGGAAAACTTCAAAAGATACATCCCCGTAAAGTTCAGCGTAACGTCAAAAAACCTTGGAGGCACTGTGGCACATGCCCAGAAAGAAGTGGCAAAGTTGGATATCCCTGAAGGTTATTACATGGTCTGGAGCGGCATGTTTAATGAAATGAAGCAGGCATTTAGGAGGTTCTACGTTATAATACCCTTGGCTATTTTCATGATTCTTACCGTACTCTTCATGTATTATAGGTCGGTTCAGAACGTGCTGATAACTATGGTAGCTCCAGCCTTTGCGGTAGTCGGTGGTTTAATCAGCCTTTTGATTACCGGTGAAAGTTTAAGTATTTC
>JAGWZR010000160.1 GCA_018968795.1 Planctomycetota bacterium
CTTATCTGCCATAAGAAAAATTTTGATCCTAAAAATCCTAAATCATGTCTGTTTTGTCATACAAAGCTAAAGCCAAAAACAATAACAAAACATAGACATATCCCTAAAAAATATCAAGAATTAAAATTTGCCCATAAGGTACATCTTGAGAATAAGGTAGAATGTATTCAATGCCACAAAGGTATTGAGACAAGTGATGCGATCACCCCAGATCTTATTCCCACCATGCTTGGTACCTGCTTTCCATGCCATAAAGAAAGAGGAAAGCAAAAAATTGCGTGCAATGTATGCCATAAATATATTAAAGAAAATCGCATGCCTTTATACCATGAAGACCGATGGGTAAAACATGACGATGTACTTTGGATACAAAAACATGGAAATGAGTTCTTTTATAATCAAGACTACTGCAAGCGATGTCATACTGACCTGAATTCGTGCGTCAACTGTCATCAAGACCAAAAACCCAGGAGCCATAACAATACATGGCGTAGAAAGACCCATGGGTTTGTCGCATCATGGGATCGAAGGAAATGCAGTGTATGCCATCAAGAGGATTTTTGCGTTCGGTGTCATGAGAGTACAACCCCTTTGAATCATGTAGCATCATGGGGTCGTCCGATAAATCGTCATTGTCGCAATTGCCATATCCCTATATCAAATGTCTCATGTACGGTATGTCATCCTAATCCAACGCACCCTTCAGCTCAATTCGTACCGCATCCCCAACCTACTGGGAGTTGTCCTGAATGCCACCCAGGGGGTATACCCGGTAGACCACCGCATCCAAATCTTGATGATATTGGTATTGAGTGTGAAGTTTGCCATAATAAATGATGGCAGGAATGGGGTCAGGTCTTGCTTCTTGATGTTGCTATCGCTCCATTTTCCAGATGTGATAAATTAAAGCCCAACCTTACACAACTTTAAGCCCTGGTCAAATGCCGGTATTTGATGCGATGGGGTTGGTCATCTGCAGCACCGAGACGTTTCTTTCTGTCCGCCTCGTATTCGGAATAGTTTCCTTCAAACCAGACGACTTTACTGTCGCCTTCGAAGGCAAGGATGTGGGTGGCAATCCGGTCAAGAAACCAGCGGTCGTGGCTGATTACCACGACACAACCGGAGAAGTTTTCCAGGGCGTCTTCCAGCGCCCGCATGGTGTTTACGTCGAGATCGTTCGTGGGTTCGTCCAGCAGGAGCACATTGGCGCCTTCTTTCAGCATGCAGGCAAGATGCACCCTGTTCCGTTCTCCCCCGGACAGCGCTCCCACCGGTTTTTGCTGGTCTGCCCCTGAAAAGTTAAAACGCGCCACATAGGCGCGGGAATTGACCTCCCTGCTGCCAAGTCGAATATTATCACGACCTCCCGAAATTATCTCCCATATGGTTTTGGTTGGATCAAGGGTTTCCCGGCTTTGTTCAACGCACGCGAGCTTAACCGACTCCCCTACCCGAATAGTACCGCTGTCTGGTTTTTCCTGACCAATAATCATTCTGAACAGCGTGGTTTTTCCAGCGCCGTTAGGGCCAATGATTCCAACTATTCCTCCGCGCGGCAGGGAAAACATCATTCCCTCTACCAAAATATTATCCCCGTATGCCTTGGCAACCTTGTCTGCCTCAATAACCAGATTACCCAGTCTCGGTCCGGGTGGGATATAGATTTCTAAATCCTTTATTCGGTTTTCGCTTTGCTGTTCAAGGAGCGATTCATAAGAGCTAATACGCGCCTTCGATTTTGCGTGTCTGCCCTTTGGAGTCATCCTGATCCATTCCAGCTCGCGTTGCAGGGTCTTTTGCCATTCTGTCTCTTGCTTTTCTTCCTGCCGTAACCTGTTTTGCTTTTGCTCAAGCCATGACGTATAATTCCCCTTCCAGGGAATTCCATACCCCCTGTCCAGCTCCAATATCCAACCGGCTACATTATCGAGAAAATAACGATCATGGGTTACCGCAATTACGGTTCCCTCATAGCTTTTCAAATGATGCTCCAGCCATGCAACAGATTCGGTGTCAAGGTGGTTCGTCGGTTCGTCTAAAAGTAAAATGTCCGGTTTTTGCAACAATAACCGGCAAAGCGCCACACGGCGTTGTTCTCCCCCGGATAATATCTTTATCGGCGTGTTACCTTCGGGGCAACGCAGGGTGTCCATCGCCATTTCCAGACGAGAATCCAGATCCCATGCGCCAAGCGCATCGATTTTTTCCTGTACTTCCCCCTGCCGTTCTATCAGCTTGCTCAAGTCATCAGCCGACATCGGTTCGGCAAATTGTTCGTTGATCCGGTTGTACTCATTATGAAGGTTTACCAAATCCTGAACGCCCTGTTCCACAATTTCACGCACTGTTTTTGTTTCGTCCAGTAACGGTTCTTGTTCCAGAAATCCAACCGTATAGCCGGCGGAAAGGTTTACCTGTCCGTTGAAGTCTGTATCTACTCCAGCAAGAATGCGCAGGAGAGAACTCTTTCCCGAACCATTTAAGCCCAGTACGCCAATCTTCGCGCCGTAAAAATATGAAAGGGAAATATCCTTCAATACAGGCTTCTTATCATAATGTTTGCTTACCTTGATCATGGAATAGATGATTTTGTTTGGTTGTTCACTCATTTGGACTATCTCCCGGAAAATGCTCTAGAAATAACCGTTTTGTCAATTATCATTGCATTAATATAAAGATATTTTGTAGTTTTGGCAAGCCTCTACTCTGTTAAATGCAAAGAGCGCTCTTTCTGTTTTCAGGTATGCCCAACCAACGCAACCAGCATGGTTGAGATATGAAATTGGACTTTAATGTTTCCCTCCCCTTTTTTGAATTTGTGAACCGTGTAATTTCTCAATTGACAGAATGTTTAAGGAAATGCTATAAAATTCAAAAACAAAATATTGGGGATATACTTTACTATTTTTTTCCGTTCGATCGGTTCATTATTTCACTCAACAATACATAATTTAAGGAGGCAAAATGAAATCTTTAAAGTATGTTGCTTTATCATCTGCTTTTTTACTTCTTCCTTTTACGGGAGCAATGTCTTTGTTCGCCGAGTCTGGCGGACATGATCATTCAATTCATTGGAGTTATGAGGGTGAATACTGTCCAGAACATTGGGGCGATATAAAACCTGAGTATTCCAAATGCAAAGGGGGAGAAAGGCAGTCGCCGGTTGGCATTGCCTTAACTGAAAAGACGAATCTAGACACAATAAACTTTAATTATTATGCAACACCCTTGAGGATTATAAATAATGGTCATACTATTCAGGTTAACTATGGGAGTGGAAGCTCAATATCCATCGGCAACAAAAAGTACGATCTCGTACAGTTTCACTTTCACAGCCCCAGCGAACATAAATTAAACGGAAAGTCTTATGATATGGAGGCACATTTTGTACATAAGGGTGAGGATGGGAAATTGGTTGTTGTTGGCGTACTCATGGAGGAAGGCAAAGGAAATGATTTCATAAAGACCCTATGGGGTAGTCTTCCAAAGGAAGCCGGCAAAGAGTATGCGGTCACAGATTTAAAGATAAATGCAAATCTACTCCTTCCGAAAAACACTGCTTATTATAATTATCCCGGTTCACTTACCACACCCCCCTGCAGTGAAATTGTAAATTGGTTCGTCTTGAAGACCCCGATTGAGGTATCGAAAGCGCAGTTGGATAAATTCACCTCAATCTTCAAAAAGAGCGCAAGACCGATTCAGCCCCTCCATGGACGGGTTGTCAAGGAAAGCAATTAAAGTAGACTCCGCAACTCTACTCAGAATAACATTTCGTTGAATTCTTTAAAATTATGAAAATAACAAATTTTTCCATAATCTCTAGTAGGATGTTTCATCAAAAGCCTTACATACTTTTTGTCATTGCGAGCGATAGCGAATCTTAAGTCTTTTTGTTTTGTTACGAATAATTGCTTCGTCGCTCTGCTCCTAGCAATGACACTTTTCTGTGTATGTATTTTTATGAAACAATATACTCGTTCGTGGAGAGATTTATTTCAATCTGCAATACATGAATGTCTGTTTTTGCAGAAAGAAGTTTCGTAGAGTCTACCCCCCTGTTCTTTAATATGCGGAGCATGGTAAATGATTTCTCGCTATGTTAGAAACACCATTATCTCTCTTCGTATCTCAAAACCTGTTTCTCGCGAACTACTCGCAATATAACAGCATCTTTGACATCCGATATTTCATTCCAAATTATACGAAAATATATGACTACTAGTGGGGAAAAGAATAACAAAAATCATATATGGCTCAAACTTTTAGCGCTCCTGTTTATCATGGGTGGGATAACACTAATATTCTACGAGACAGGTTCAATCCACTTTTTTCTTAATAAAGAACGATTAATTCGTTTTCTTGATTCACTCGGACCTGCTACTTATATTGGATTTATACTTTTACAGATTGCCCAAGTGGTTGCTGCCCCCATCCCAGGAGAAGTTACCGGTTTGCTGGGTGGTTTTTTGTACGGTCGTTTTCTCGGAATTATATTATCTACTATCGGATTGACCATAGGTTCTTACGCAGCCTTCACCCTTTCAAGAATCTTTGGAAGACCTTTTGTAGAAAAATTCGTGAACAAATCTATACTGGAGAGATTCGATTACCTTCTTCATAAAAAAGGCGCTTTCCTTGCTTTTATGCTCTTTTTAATTCCTGGTTTTCCAAAGGACTATTTTTGCTACGTACTCGGACTCGGACATCTTTCCACACTGGAGTTTCTTGCAATTAGCGGAACGGGAAGATTATTTGGCACGGTTCTCCTGACGATAGGAGGAAACTATCTAAGGAACCATCAGTACCAAAAATTTTATATCCTTATGGGCGTTGTACTCATTCTTTTTCTTGTTGCAATGGCATTCAAAGATAAGCTCGAAAGTTTATTTAGATCATGGCAATCCAAATAAATCGAAAACCTCAAAGATGAACAATATCGATCGTAGTTCAACAAAAGAAAGGACTGTTATTAGCGAATATTCAAAACTTGCTCCTGAATATGACAAGCGATGGTCGTTTTATACTACTGCAACATTACGGGAAACGCTAAAGCGATTGGAAATCAAACCAACCGACAGACTACTGGATATCGGTTGTGGCACTGGTTCATTACTCAAGGCAATTTCCACTCATTATCCATTGGTCAGGATGGTTGGAGTCGATCTCAGCATAGAAATGCTCAAGGTTGCCGGCAATAAGCAGATTAAAAGATGTAGTCTTGTCGCCGGCCAGGTACAGCGCTTACCATTCCATTCCAAAAGTTTTGATATAATAGTGTCATGTAATGCTTTTCATTACTGGCGCAGACCTGAAGAGTGTCTATCAGAGATCGCCCGTGTTCTCAAGCCACAAGGCAAGATTGTAATTACCGATTGGTGTGACGATTATATTGCCTGCAAGATTTGTGATTTGTTTTTACGCATGTTTAATCGTGCGCATTTCAAAACGTATGGACAAGATACATGTGAGCGCCTGCTTCAAAACACCGGCTACGGTAACATACAAGTTGATCGGTACAAGATCAATTGGCTGTGGGGACTCATGACGGCAAATGCCAGCCTTGCCTAACATCAGTTCATGTAAAAGTCGATTCTCAAATCGGCAAATTTTATAAAATCGGCCAGAAAACCCCAGGCTTTTAAGCCTGGGGATGAATGGCCGCCCGGAACAAAACCAGCTTTTGCTGGTTTTGTGGAGGTAAATCGGGCATAATCTGGCTGTGGC
>JAGWZR010000161.1 GCA_018968795.1 Planctomycetota bacterium
TGCGCTGCATAAAATTGCTAGCGAGAAGATATAAGAGGCAATATGTATTGTAGATATGAAAATCGCGGTCATTGTGAACTGAATAAAAAGAAATGCGTCCCAGCCTCCAAGGGGTGCATTATAAAGACAGTTTCAGGAGTTACCGTCATTAACGATACAAAACAACCATCCCAAGGCCGTAACAGCTCGATTAAACATAAGGAATTGGATCTTTAATGCCAGCCTCTTTAAAGGCTTTTAACCTCAAGAAACAGCTATGACATACGCCGCATGCCTTATCCGTGTTTTTGTAACACGACCAACTGAGGTGTAACGGGGCGTTTAATGATATGCCCATTTGTACAATCTCAGATTTTGTTTCTTTGATAAGGGGCGTTTCCACTTCAATGCATGTTGTCGGTTTTGTGCCTGCCTTGATCAGTTTATTAAAGGTTTCATAATAGAGGGGCTTACAATCTGGATAACCAGGGCTGTCCTGTTCCACGGCGCCAATAAATACCTTCTTTGCCCCAATAACTTCACCCCAGGAAACGGCAATGGTCAAAAAAAGCGTATTTCGAAACGGGACATAGGAAGTAGGAATTTCTTTGTTATTTGGTTGTGCTGCTTGAACGTTCATACGTAGGTCTGTTAAGCTTGAACCACCGATCTTGCTTAAATAATCAATATTTGATATGAGGATACCGTCCTTTGGGATATTGTAATACGATGCAATGTCATGGAATGCCTTAAGCTCTCTTGCTTCTGTGCGCTGCCCGTAATTGACGTGCAATAGTGCGAGTTGGTACTGACTATTTGCAATAGCCGCAGTTACACAACTATCCATACCGCCGCTGACCAGTACAATGGCTAAGTCTTTCATCGGTGTCCTTGCCCTAATAAATCAGTTTTTAAATCACAAATCATACATCGCAAATCGAATCTATACGCCTTTTGTTTGTGGTTCCCAGATATATTTATGGAGTTGGAGCTGAAATCGCACATCCAGATTATCTTCTAAAATCCATTGCACAACCGTTCTTGAAGAAATAGTGCCAAAGGCGGTTCCTATTAATACATTTGTAATTTCAGACAAACCATATTTCCTTATTATCTCTTTTGCCCACTCATAATCTCTTCGTGAACTTATGATAAATTTTACTTCATCTAATTTGGTCAAATGGTTGATATTCTGCCAATGCATCAAGCGACTCATATTACTGTCGGGACACTTTATATCCATAATTTTTACGGCCTTTTGTGGTATAGAGCCAATATCATAGCTACCGTTTGTCTCAACTAACACTGTATAATTTTTATTGAGTAGCTTTTTGACCAACGATGGAGCGTCTTTATCAGATAGGGGTTCACCGCCCGTTACGCAAACCAATCTCGATTTGAAACTATCAATATTTTCAAGAATTGAATCGATAGACATTTCTGTCCCTTCTTCATAAGCATAGATAGTATCACAGTAATTACACCGCAAATTACAACCTGTTATGCGAATAAAAGTGCAGGGCAAGCCAGCATACGACGTTTCTCCTTGAATACTTTTAAATATTTCGTTGATTTTCATGGAAATAAAGTGTGATAAAAATTGTATCTTTACACGCCACCAATCGTTTGGTGGTTTGGAGAAATTTGAGTTTGATAAAAATTCATACTTAATTTTATTGGATTTTATATCTATCTCAAGTAAATTTGTTGCTAAAGGTAAAATATTCAAAAAATTATTGAATAGTCTAGGTAATTATGAGATATTATTATGCGAATTTAGAATTAAAAATCATGTGAGTAGTTTTGGCTAAAAAGAAATGGTGAAAATCAGGTAAAATATCTTACAAGAGAATATCGTAGAGTTAGATTGCAAAGTCTACTAACTCAATAAAAAGAAAGGGTAGAGATATGTCAACGATTTTAAAAGAAGACGTTTTACATGGGAAAACCAGAGAAACAACTAGCAAGGAAAAGGTTGATAAAATAATGAGTACGATATTCGAAACGCCCAAGACTCCAAATAATGCGAAAACGGAGATTGTGAGAGATAAAACACCGTCAGGAATAATCAGCCCAACAGAAAATTTTGTAAAACAATATCTCTTTAGTAGCGAAATATTAATAGAAGGAGAGAATAAAACTGATCTTGATGAGCTAAGAAATAAAATCGAAAAAGAATTAAAACCATCAGGCGAAATAGAGTCAATTATCGTAGACCGTATCGTTTCAAGTATTTGGCGACTAAAACGGTGCTTGAAGATTGAAAGTCAAATAATGGAGTACGACACATCTTGTGTTCATGAGTACGAACAGGGATTTTTTAGAACGAGAAAGAGAACAAGTAAAGAATTGTTACAATTAAAAGCATTAAAAATAACTGACGACAAAAACAGAGTTGTAGAATTATCGAAATACGAAACGAGATTAGAAAAACAAATATACAGGGCAATGGGCGAGTTAGAAAAGCGCAGGCGATTAAATTCGAGACAAGAAAAAAGAGCATTGAGGAAGGCCAATTAGCATTGATACTCAAAACAGCTAAACAATAGTTTTGCAGATAACGAAATTGAAGCGATGGAATCAAATTTTGTTTATTGTAACATAATATATATTATCAGACGTTATAATCCTGTCAAATGCAGAATGGGTGCCATGTAAATCGGAAACTCCCCTTCCCCCTTCATTTCTGCCGATTAAAATTTTCTTTTCAGTCAAGCTAAAGAATATTATTGACAATATAAATTATGTCTGCTACCATACTTCATTCATTTTTTAAACTATTGGCTGATTGTATTCATAATTTTCGCAATAACATCTATTATTAACAAAAGGAGGATAATTTGAACGCCGCAGAGGTTGAAAAAGGTGTAACTGCTATAGTTGCAGAAGTTACAGAATTAGATCAGAGTGAAATTTGGAATAAGCGTGATGCAAATTTCTTTAAAGACCTCGAGATAGATTCTCTTCTAGCACTCGAAATTCTCGCGCTCATTGAAAAGAAATTTAAAGTACAAATACCCGAAGAAAAACTTGTTGATATTACATCGTTAAGCGCTACCATTAATTTAACAAAATCTGTTTTAGCAGAAAACGGAAAACTTTCATCTTAAAGAAACCTAGTACACCGTAAGACCCAATTTCTGAGCAATATTTCAATGATCCAAAAGGAAAAGTCCTACCATGATACTTTTTGAGGAAATCCGTTCTCTTCTTCCTCAGAAGTATCCTTTTTTATTTATAGATAAGGTTGTTGAGCTTGAAGAAGGGAAAAAAATTGTTTGCGTCAAAAATGTTTCCGGCAACGAGCCTGTGTTTGTAGGGCATTTCCCTGATTTTGCTATCATGCCTGGTGTTTTAATCATCGAAGCAATGGCACAGGCTTCTATCATCTTATTCAGGAAAAGCCTTCCCCCGCAAGACAACACAGACACGATCTTTCTATTAGCATCAATTGGTAACGCACGGTTTACAAAACCTGTTTTTCCCGGCGATCAACTCTTCATAGAAATCAATGTTGAAAAAATCGTATCTAAAGGGGCCATTGTTCAAGCAACGGTAAAAGTTGGTGAAGCAACTGTTGCCAAGGCTAACTTAACATTTGGGATTGCAGAAAAAAGCGCACTCATATAATTATGAATAAACGTGTGGTTATAACCGGGGTGGGAATGATAACCCCCATTGGATCTGGAAAGGATACATTCTGGAATGCCCTTATTGCAGGGGTATCTGGTGTTGATAATGTATCATGTATGGACACTTCCGAATACAAAGTTCATAAAGGATGCGAAGTTAAGAACTTCAATTATTCAGAGTATATAAAAAACGGTGTTTTAAACAAAATTGGTAAAGGTTCACAATTTGCGATAGCTGCTACAAAACTTGCTTTAAATGATGCCATGATCGACCTCGGTAAGATTAATTCGGAAAGGATCGGGGTTTCGGTAGGAACAACTGCAGGTGAAATACAAATCTTAGAAAAAGTTAATTACATTCGACATCAAGAAGGCGAAGACAGGGTTGACCCCGACTTGTTTTTGATGCACCCATGTAATAACATCCCGACTAACATCGCTATTGAGTTTGGCTTTAAAGGACCCAATACGATTATTCCTACCGCCTGTGCGGCGGGTAATTATGCGATTGGATATGCCTGTGATTTGATTAATTTTGGAAGGGTTGACATGATGGTCGCTGGTGGCTCTGATCCCTTTTCAAAAGTTGCCTATACGGGATTCGCCAGGCTGGGAGCTATCGCTCCTGAGATATGTCAGCCATTCGACAAAAACAGGAAAGGTATGATGGTCGGAGAAGGCGCAGGAATGCTTCTCTTGGAATCACTCGATCATGCGATGAAGAGAGGCGCCCATATTTATGCTGAAATAATCGGTTACGGTCTTAGTTGTGATGCGTATCATATTACTATTCCTCATCCTGATGGCGAAGGGGTCGTCTCTGCTATGAAAAAGGCCTTAAAAAGCGCAAACCTAAGACCTGAAGATGTTCAATATATCAGTGCCCATGGAACGGGAACTCCAGCTAATGACAAAGCAGAAACGATTTCAATTAAAAAGGTATTTGGGGATAAACCCAAGAATCTTGCAATTAGTTCAATAAAATCAACGATTGGCCATACTATGGGCGCTGCTAGTGCAATAGAAGCCATTACCTGCGCCTTAGTTGTCCAGAACGATGTCATTCCACCAACGATTAATTACGAAACGCCGGATCCGGAATGTGATCTGGACTATGTACCCAATGTCATGAGAAAACAACGGGTAAATATTGCATTGAACAATGCCCATGCATTTGGTGGTAACAATAGTTGTCTGGTGGTAAAAAAATTTACGGGATAAACGAAGGTTGGAGATGGAAAAAACAAGGATTGTCATTACAGGCATTTCAGTTATCTCACCTCTTGGTGCTGATAAAGATACCTTTTGGAAAAATTTAACCAATGGTGTGTCAGGTATAAAGCCTATCACCTTATTTGATGTTGGTAAATTTAATAGCAAACAGGCCGGAGAAATTTCTGATTTTGATGCCAAGATTTACCTTGGACAAAAAGGAATTCGTCATATCGATAGAACCTCCCTCCTAGTATCGTCCGGAACAGTGCTTGCCATCAAAGATGCAAATCTTGAAAACAATACTTACTGCGGCGATGAATTGGGTATTGTAGTTGGTTCTACTTATGGAAGCATCGACAGTATCAGTTCCTTTGATTTTCAATCGTTGCGCGAAGGTCCCAATTATGTTAATCCTATGGATTTTCCCAATACGGTGTTGAACGCACCTGCGAGTCGTGCCTCTATTTTCTGTAAAGCTACAGGACTAAATACTACTATTTCAAATGGTGTAACAAGCAGTGTTGATGCTATTATTTACGCCTCTGATTTCCTTCGGATGGGTCGTGTAAAGGCTGTCGTCGCTGGTGGTGTACACGGATTAACTCATGATATATTTTGGGGATCGCACAATTCCAAAATACTGGCTGGAAGTAAAAGTGGAACTCTGGAAATTTGTGCGCCCTTTGATAAAAGACGCAATGGAATGGTTATTGGTGAAGCATCGGCATTGGTTATCCTCGAAACCCTAGAAGATGCCCTTAAGAGGAATGCACATATCTACGCAGAAATCAAAGGTTATGGAACAGCATTCGAGCCTAAAATGGCCGTCAGCAAAGAATATCAAATAG
>JAGWZR010000162.1 GCA_018968795.1 Planctomycetota bacterium
ATCGTTTAGGTCACGGTCAATTTTGTATTCGAATGTATCCATTTTATTTTCCTAATAAGATTTGCAAAAGTTCGCAATTTTACCATTTATAACATTTATTACCAGTAAAATGTTTCAATCTTCCGCTCTTTTATCGTATCGGAATATCTTTCTGTCTTCATTGAATCCGCCATCCCGCAGATTGCCAACCCTCTTCTTTATTGTTAAGTATGCTGCAACTTTATGTTGTGGAATGTTTCTAGATTTTTGTTTATACTTTTTATCAATATTTTTTTAACGCATTTACACAAAATTTGTAAGGAATCAGGGCGATTTTACTAAAAATTTTTCATATGCTCAAATTATGGAACTATCCGTTATCTCGCTAAAGGCAAAAAGAAACTCCCTCCATCCATGGATATTTAACCGAATGATCCGCCATCCACAAAACCGTTTACAACCAGGAACGTTGGTAGAGGTTATATCAAAGGATGGAGCCTTCATTGGGAGGGGTATTTACAATTACAAAAGCAATATCGGCATTCGTCTGTTGACAGAAAATATATCTGAACTGCTAGACTATGAGTTCTTCTTCAAAAAACTTGAACAGGCAAAGTTGCTGCGTGAAGAAATTCTTGGAATCCACAAGACCGCAAATTGCTATCGGCTCGTCCATGGAGAGGCCGATGGTCTGTCGGGATTGATTATTGACAAGTTTGCAGACGTATTTGTCGTCGAACCTTATTCTGCTGGCTATGTTGGAATAATGAAATGGATTATATTATCCTTACAATCCCTTTACCCTGGAAGTCGGATTGCCGTACGGCCGGACGAACGAAATGCAGCAAAGGAAGGCGTGGATTTTTCAAGGGTGGCTAAAGATTATCCATGCCCTGATTCTGTGGAAGTTAGAGAAAATCTGCTAAGGATGAAGGTTAATCTTAAAACGGGGCACAAGACCGGTTTTTTTCTCGATCAGCGCGAGAACCGCCTTATGCTAACACAATATTGTCATGAGAAAGAGGTGCTTGATTGCTTTTGTTATACGGGGGGATTTGCTATTTCTGCAATGCTGGCTGGCGCAAGGTCGGCTACGGGTATTGATCTGGATGAAAAAGCGCTAGAGACGGCTCAAGAGAATGCACAATTAAATTCCGTAAAAGTGGCGTTTCAACATATCAATGTGTTTGACTATCTGAGGACAATGAACGGCAAGGGTATGCAGGCCGATGTCGTGATTCTCGATCCAGCCAAACTTGCTGGTTGTACAGAAGAGATCAAGCGGGCACATCGAACCTATGGAGATATTAATCGGCTTGGTATGCAGGCAGTTAGGCCCGGCGGTATCTTACTCACCTGCTCTTGCTCGGGTCTCGTTTCAGAGAGAGATTTTCTTTCCATCCTGACCCGTTCCGCCTCGGAAGCCGGAGTTGTACTACAAATTTTCAAGATCACCGGCGCATCGCCAGATCACCCTTTTTCTACTATCTTTCCAGAAGGGCGATATCTCAAAGCCGTCTTTGCAAGGGTATTCCCCTATACCAAAAAGGAATAGATTTATAGAACTACTCAGACCACCCCTCGTATTGTGTCATCAAAAGCGAGATTGACAAAGGTAATCACAAAAAATCCCTTTCAGTTGGTGAGAAAGGAGTGACGCAAGAGTAGAGCAATTGGTGTTATTGTGTTCTTACTCCTTCCCATCGAGAGAGAAAAAAAATTAATCCAATTTTTTTTGGTCAAGTATTGATGTTGACAAAAATCACTCCATGTAATATATTGCTTTCTTCATTTTTTGTATCCTCTTACACTCATTATTAAGGACAAACCAACGTATGACATATCTAGAGGCGCTGATCCTTTCCATAATTGAAGGCATTACTGAGTTTTTACCCATTTCATCTACCGGTCATATGATAATTGCTTCCACATTTATGGGAATCAGCAAAAATGCCCTTACAAAAAATTTTGAAATCATCATCCAATTTGGCGCTATCTTATCGGTCGTGGCGCTATACTGGCGCAAGTTTTTCACCTCTTTCCGGTTTTACCTAAAATTGGCCTTTGCGTTTCTGCCCGCAGCAATTATTGGCGTTTTGTTGAGCAGCTACATTGACCGCTTATTAATGAATATATGGGTAGTGATTGCCACACTTTTCCTCGGAGGCATTATCCTGATCTTTGTGGATAAATGGTTTCAGCATGCTGAAGGAACGGAAGAACAAGAAATATCATGGTTCCAGGGCTTTAAAATCGGATGTTTTCAGTGTATTGCCATGATCCCTGGGGTATCAAGGGCTGCGGCTACTATTATAGGTGGAATGGTTGTAGGACTTAACCGTCGAACAGCGGCGGAATTTTCGTTTTTCCTCGCTGTTCCAACCATGCTAGGAGCCACTGCGAAAAAGCTGATGGATTCTTACAAGACAATCCAGCATCATGATATTGCCATTCTGTTGTTTGGAAGTTTCATAGCATTTATCGTGGCGATGTTCGCCATCAAGGCATTTATCGGTTTTCTAAAGCGGCATGGCTTCAAGTGGTTCGGATATTATCGTATTGTCATTAGCGTGGCGTTGGCTGTTATTGTCTTTCTGATGAAAATAAAGATGTAAAACATTGTTCTACTCATACGTAATATATCCTGTATCTTCGCTATAAGCAAAGATCTCTCCGTAGCGAGCCCAGCTAACGAGGATTTTAAACATCTTCAATGGATCCTCCTGTGGTAGATGTAGCACAAGCTCTTCCTCGACATAGTCGCGTTCGAGCCTTCCTTTTGGGTCATTCCTGAGCATATTCATAACACGTTTGTAAATGGTTAATTTGTATAACTGCTCTCTCCAAAGTCGTTTTCTGTCTTCAGTATTTGACTCCACAAACATTTTCCCCAACTCTGTGAGTAATATCTTCTGTTTGGGGGTATCCACAAAATCCAGCAATTCTGCGGCCTTGGTGATGTTGATCAGGTGTCCAAATTCTTTGTGAATTTCAATTGCCAGACGAAAGATATCTTCTTCTCCTCGATAAGCGCCGAGAACTTCCAACAACCCGACGATCTCGTTTACGGACACATCGGGGAGCGGTTCTAGTATGATTTCCGTCGGAGGAATTTTTATAGGAACTATAGGCGCCTCTTCGTCAGGAATAATAGCGCTTGTAATGATGCGATGGATGCGGTCCACGAGATTGAGAAATTCTTGACTTCGGTAGTCGCGCGGACGAGCGAGTGTGTTTTGGAGAATACTGCGAATACTGCCGGGGTTGCTACCCATAATCACAATACGGTCTGCCATAGAAACAACTTCTTTAATATCATGGCTAACCATAAAGACTGTGGTTGGATTTTTTTCCACACAAGACCAGATATCCAGCACCTCTGCGCGCAAGGTTTCGGCAGTCAGCGCATCGACTTGTGAAAATGGTTCATCCATACAAAGGATTTCAGGCTCTACAACCAGGGCACGGGCAATACCCACACGCTGCTTCATGCCTCCGGATAATTCCCTTGGATATGCCTCTTCATAACCGGTAAGCCCCACAAGGTGAATGTACTTATCCGCAAGCCTTCTGACCTCATCACGGGGCAGTTTTTTTGCCTTCAATACTATTTCCACATTTTCAAGCACCGTCATCCATGGGTAAAGAGCAAAGCTCTGAAAAACGATGCTAACCCCCGGATTAACTCCCTCCAAGGGCACACCATGATAGTGTACCTGTCCTGCTGTGGGGTGGATTAATCCTGCCAGTATCCTGAGGAGTGTAGATTTTCCGCAACCAGAAGGTCCCAGCAGCGCAACTATCTCCTCTCGAAAAATAGACAGGTTGATATCCCTCAATACCGTAACTGGATTACCATTGGGCAGAACAAAACAGTGATTAATATCTTTCAATTCACATAATAGTGATTTGGTTTTCGTATTCAGTTCAGGCATACCGTTCTCTTTTCTTGGAATTATAGTATTGCTTTGAGAATAGCCTGTAGCATGGTGTTCATCGCCAATCCGCATAGGCCATAAAGGCCGGCGTTACATTTTCCACATCATTTTGTGTATCAAAGCCCATAGTTTTACTATAGTTTAGCGCTTTTTATTACGAATAGTATCAATCTGTAATTACTCACCAAGGGCATATCTTTTTTGAGCTATGTTGTAAAGACTTCGCCACACAACACGATTAAAGACCACGACAAAGATTGACATTGTCAGCACGGCGCCGGTTAACAGCGCAAAATCGGCTTTTTCTGCGGCTTGACTAATCATTGCGCCAAGCCCATAGGCCGTAAGTGTGCGCCCTCGAAGCACAACATATTCTGATACGATACTTGCGTTCCATGCCCCACCTGCGGCCGTGACCCAACCCGTTACTAAAAATGGGAAAACTGCCGGGATATACAAATCTTTCAACCGCCTCCAGAGGCTCATTTTGTAAAGCATGGACGCTTCCCTTAAATCGGCAGGTATAGACATTGCACCCGCGATTACATTAAAGAGGATGTACCACTGCGTTCCTAGTAACATGAGAACAACACTCCCAAAATCAAGAGCCACACCGACGACTTGTAAAAAAATAATAATCGGTATAAACAACATGGGCGCTGGAAAAGAAGCTACAATCTGAATCACAGGCTGAAATATGCGTGAGAGCTTTGGGGAAAGTCCAATGGCCAATCCTGCAGGCAGGGTCCAGAGCGTACCAATGGCAACGGCGGATAGAACTCTGGCCAGGGTTAAACCTCCGTACTGTAACATCTGGTACCAATTTGATAAAGACAATGCCTTAAGCATGTAACAAAGTTTCCAGCAACCTAATCCAAAAAGACCTATAAAAGCGGCATACATCATCCACACAAATACACGGAATGGAAAGTGTATTTTCCGGAAACTTTCCCCCTCCACACGGGCCTTGTTTTTTGGGAAAAGATAACTGGCACAATAATCCGCTAAGTATCTAAAGAAGGCGCCAATATTCCGTAAGAAGCCGGCCTTTCTTAGCCAATTCAAGAAGAATGAGGATGCAGCAAGCACCGCCCCCGTTTCTTCTATCTTAAATTTTTGTGACCAGGCAACGATAGGTCTCCATAAAAACATATCTAAAAACACAATCATAATTACCATAGCCGTTATGGCATAAGCCATGGCTGTGAAATTACCCTGATTTACCGCTACGCTCATATAAGAGCCTACGCCGGGAAGACGGAAATCATTGTGCCCCAGCACAAACGCCTCGCTGATCATCAAAAAAAACCATCCTCCCGCCATGGACATCATGCTGTTCCAAATAAGCCCAATAGCGGCATGCGGGACCTCGACCCATTTCAATGTCTGCCACCAACCGAAACTAAACGTATTGGCCGCCTGACGCATATCTGCAGGCACAGTACGGAGGGAGTTATAGAAGCTAAACGTCATATTCCACACCTGTCCTGTAAAAATCATAACAATCGCGGCAAGTTCCAGGCCGATATTTGACCGATGAAATAGACCTACTAATGTTAGCACCAGCCCCGGCATGAATCCCAGGACGGGAACACTCTGGAGGATGTCGAGAAGAGGCACCAAGACCTTTTCTGCAATCTTGTCCTTGGCTGCCCAATAGCCATAAACAATGGTAAACGCCAGGGACAGGCCATACGCAACAATACCCCGCACCATCGAAAAGAAGGTATATTTTGGCAGCGCCC
>JAGWZR010000163.1 GCA_018968795.1 Planctomycetota bacterium
TGAACGTGAAAGGTCGTGAACCAAAGGGGGTCATTGCAAAGCAGCACTATGAGCATGTCAGGAATGAACTAATAAAGAAGCTGGAAGATTTGAGAGACGAGAACGGCAGGAATATCAATACGCGGGTCTTTAAACCTGAAGAGATATATTCGGAATGTAACGGCATACCGCCGGATTTGATTGTGTACTACGGCGACCTCTTCTGGCGGTCTATAGGCAGTGTGGGAAACAGGACAATATGGGCGAATGAAAACGATACAGGTCCCGATGATGCAAACCACTCCCAGTACGGTATCTTTGTCATGCAGGACGGCAAGGATCGGCATGAGGCGAGGCGTAAGGGTGTGACGCTGTACGACATTGCCCCTACGATATTGAACTATATGGGTGTTAAGGTGCCTGATGATATGGAAGGTAAGGTTATTCAGTAGGTGTTTGAGGAGGATAGGAAAGGTGAATAAGGGCTTTACGGTTTGGTTTACGGGATTATCAGGGGCTGGGAAGACAACTATCTCACACCTTCTAGAAAAAAAATTAAAAGAATGGGGTAGAAACGTGGAAATACTCGACGGAGATGTCACCAGAACAAACCTCTGCCAGGGACTGGGTTTTAGCAAACATGACCGCGACACCAATATTCAGCGCATAGCGTTTGTCTGCAAATTATTGACAAGAAACGGTGTGGCTGTTATTTCTACAGCCATCTCTCCCCACCGAGAGGCCAGAGACAAGGCACGCAAGGAAATCGGTAATTTTGTCGAGGTCTATGTGAAGTGTCCATTAGAGGTATGCGCTGAACGTGATGTGAAGGGATTATATAAAAAAGCAATGAAAGGTGATATCCAGGGTTTCGTAGGCATTTCAGACCCTTATGAGGAACCGCTCAATCCTGAGTTGGTGGTTGAAACCAATAGCGAAACCGTGGAAGAATCCACAAAAAAAATCATAAAAAAATTGATAGAACTAAACTACCTTAACCCCAAAGGGTCGTTCACCCATGTTTACTCGCCCGAAGAAGAAGCCAAGATTCGGGAAAGATTGTCAAGGCTGGGGTATATTTAGCGAAGGGCAACTTGTAATCGCCCGGGTATGGAATTAGCAACTGATTCCTGCCCATCACAGAAAAACCTGAAGAACCATTTTTCACATCTCTTATTTTGTGCCTTTCCTGATTGCATAAGCGTACTCTACCACCTTTTTGGTCTTCGTTGAAAATTTGGTCATGAGGTTATCCAATTTAGGAATTACGAATGGGCTTGCCACTTTGGCTACGAATGCAAGAAGGGCATTGTCAAACTTCACGTAGACAGACGTTTTCACCTCCTCATAAGACCCTATATCATCGGCCTGTGTTGCATAGTCAACTACGAGTATAACATACCCTGAAAAATTAAAGATCGAGGCTGCGTTGCCGTGCCCCATGTAAATTACCCTTTGTGGTTGTCGTTCAACCAATGAAAACTCCCCCGTAACGTGTTTTGATGGAATTTGAACACCATACCTGTTATTTCCTTTGACTTCCAGTATTGGCTCTTTTTTGTTATAATCCTTCTCATATTTTGAGAGTTCTTCGACATGTTCTATAAAGTACTCTAGGGTCTTTCTATCCGTGCGTACTGCAAAGGGTTTCTGGGTTCTTATGAATGTGCTGCTATCCATGATATCTTGTACGTTATCCGGTATAGATTCTGGATAGAGAGGCGTAAGCCATAAGAAGCAAAAAAGAAAGACTGCTATTGCTTTGTAAATAGAATGCACAGCTTGTTTATGAGAAGTCGAATTCAAATGATTCTCTCACGTAGCTAAGAAGTATGAAAATCACATTATTTAAGTAAATGCCTAAAAACATCTAAATCCCTACGAGTTCCCTCGTAGAAAATGAGATTTAGTAAGATCCCCCCTACTCTTGGCAAGTAAAAATCTCGTACTCGTTTCATTAAAAATGAAATATTATACCACAAAGGCGGGTTTATCGTAAAAAGGATTCTAGTTGACAGGTTTTGTCAAAATTTATAAGCTCATGGAAATGAACAATTTTTTATGGGCGCTTAAATTTCTAACGATTATCCCTATTGACAGGGAAGATAAAATAAAACCAAAGAACTATGGTTCAGTCATCTACTGGTTTCCCGTAGTGGGCTTATGCATAGGCGTTTTCCTGTCCATAACCTATTTGCCGCTTTATTATTTTTTCCCTCCTCTTGTTGCCGACGCCTTAATTATCCTTATTTACATCGCCATAACAGGCGCATTACATCTCGACGGCCTTGCCGATACCTGCGACGGCATTTGGGGCGGTTGGAATAAGGAAAGACGCCTGGAAATAATGAAGGATAGCCGCATCGGTAGCTTTGGAGCTATCGGCTTGGTTTGTCTTCTCGGTCTTAGGTACATCTGCTTGCTTAACGTTGGCGGAATCTATGCAATAAGCAATTCGTTTTCGAGTAGCAGCATAAAATGTGTTTCTTGCTTTGTTGCGCCTCTCTTAGTAAATAAATGTCTTACACTACTCTTAATGCCTGTTGTAGGCCGGTGGGCACAGGTATGTGCTGCGGGATTATCAAAGTATGCCAGAAGTGAATCGGGCACAGGAAGTTTTATCCTTGAAGGCGCCACACGAAAACACGTGGTCTATGCATCACTTTTCCCCCTATTTATATTTTGGTTTTTCTACCATCTAAATGGATTGATAATATTTGCAATAATTATTATTTTCACCCTCGTGTGGATTTGGTATATTAAAAAGAAAATCGGTGGGATGACGGGCGACACTTTGGGAGCCACCAACGAAATCGTTGAACTTTTATTTCTCCTAATTCTTTTGTTCCAATGGCCAAAATAACCCTTATTCTTGGCGGTGCACGCAGCGGCAAATCGGTCTTTGCAGAAGAAATTGCCAAAAAGTATAATGATGTGACCTATATAGCAACCGCAGAAGTTAAAGATGATGAAATGCGTGAACGGATACAAGTTCATCGCGCTCGACGTCCACATAATTGGAAATCCATTGAAGCCCCTTATAATGTCGACAAGGCTGTATCAGACCTCAACGGAAAGGTAGGTCTTGTTTTTATTGATTGCATTACCCTCTACATTACAAACATGCTCTTACATGCGGAGGTGACAAATTCTGCCAACAGTGCAAATATACAGGCTGACGATCTCAGAAATAGGCAGGCGCAGATACTTGTTGAGATCGATAAACTCAGCCAGGCGTGTCGCGAATCGAGGTCAGACGTTATTATCGTATCGAATGAAGTCGGACTTGGTATTGTGCCTGATAATGCCCTGTCGCGTGTATTTCGCGATATTGCTGGTAGTGCAAACCAAATTCTGGCAGACGAGGCCGATGAGGTCTACTTTATGGTAGCAGGAATTGCTCAGAGGGTAAAATAATGGATATTTACCAGTTTAAATCTTCCGTTGGTAAAGGTACGCCCTTGCCAATCTATGTATTTTCAGGGGACGAAGAATTTTTTATCCATGAAGCGCTATCTGCGGTAAAGGCTCATTTGCTCAGGGGCAATGACTCCACCACGATGGCATTGATTGAATTTAATGGGAACGAAACCCCTGCAGGCGTAATATTTGGTGAATTAAGAACCATGCCATTTTTTACGAGTAGCAACAAGTTGGTCGTTGTAGAAGAAGCGGATAATTTTGTTGAAAAGAATAGGCAAATCCTTGAAAAATATTTACACACCCCAGCAAGCCATGCCAACCTTGTTCTCGTATGTAACAACTGGGACAAGCGAATGAAATTGGCGGGACTTGTTGATAAGGTTGGAATATCGGTTGAATGCAAAAAGCTAAAAGACCATCTCTTGCAAAACTGGGTATGCACGCGTTCAAAGCATTACAATAAAACTATCCATGTCATGGCAGCGCAGAGACTGATTGAAGATGTGGGTAATAATTTAGCGATCATGGACAAACACCTTGAGAAATTATCTATTTATGTAGGTGAGAAACCAACCATAGACGAAAAGGATGTTGATGTCCTCGTAGGTGTGGATAGGAATCGTACGGTGTTTGAGCTGACGGACTCCGTGGCGCAGAAGGATGTTGCTTCGGCCCTAAAAATTATTGATCAACTGTTGACACATGGCGAGGAATCAGTAAAAATTATTGGTTTGCTTGACTGGCAAATTAAACGGCTGTGGAGGGCTAAACAAATATTAAATCAAGGAGAAAACGAGCATAAAGTTGCATCAGAACTGCAAGTGAAACCTTTCTTTGCAAAACGATTTTTCGAACAGGTCAACCTTTACACTGAAGAAGATCTTGCGAAAAAACACGCGCTTTTACTAGAAACAGATGTAAAAAGCAAAACAAGTTCTTTCGGTACGCAATTGTTATTGGAATTGTTAGTATATAAACTGTGCAGTTAAAAAAACCCATGCTGTTACATGGAAAAACATCATAAATAAAGCAAATATGTGGGAACGAGATGAATCTGTTTTTATAATTCAAGACTGTAATGCTTGGTATTTTTTGAAACAAAAGTAATTGTAAGAAAGGAAATTAAATGAAATTTTTTATTGATACGGCAGATGTAAAAGAAATTCGTGAGGCGCACAGCCTAGGAATACTTGATGGGGTGACGACAAATCCTTCTTTGATAGCCAAAACCGGCCGTCCTTTTCGTGAAACGATTGAGGAGATATGCTCAATCGTAAAAGGCCCGGTCAGCGCAGAGGTCGTGAGCCTTGACACAGAAGGTATGCTCAAAGAAGCAAGAGAACTAGCAAAGATTGCCGATAATATTGTAGTCAAAATCCCCTTAATAAAAAATGGTTTAAAAGCTGTAAAAAGGTTGACGGAAGAAGGCATTAAAACCAACATTACCCTCTGTTTTTCCTGCAATCAGGCACTCTTGGCGGCGAAGGCTGGCGGCACGTATGTCAGTCCCTTTGTTGGCAGACTGGACGATAAAGGACACGTAGGCATGGATCTAATTCAGGAAATCCGTACTGTTTATGATAACTATGGTTTTAAAACGGAAATCATTGTCGCTAGCATCCGTAATCCCATTCATGTACGTGATGCGGCAATTATGGGGGCGGACGTCTCTACGATACCCTTTAATGTATTTGACCTGCTCGTCCAACATCCGCTCACGGATGACGGCGTAAAGCGATTCATGGCTGACTGGGAAAAGGTACCAAAAAAGTAAATTCAAAATCCGACTATCGAAATCAGAAATAAGTAATAATATTCAAATTTTTAAAGTGAATAAGTTTTGATTGAAAAATCAAAATTTTAGTATTATTTTGGATTTTCTGATTTCGTACTTTGGATTTTTGCCAAAATTGGAGCAAAAATTGTTCAAGCCTACAAAAAATAAGCTCAGTATTTTTTTCCTGATTTTAACATTTCTTCCGCTGATTATCATGCGCTTGATAGTTTATCCGTTTACCTTTCAAGCCTTGAAAACGGAAATTATCAAAAACCTGGAAGGCTCTGTCCGCAAGCAGACAGAGCTAATTACAAAATGGATGGAAGAGCGTACTGCCGATGCACATCTCATCGCTAATAACCCCTTCATCCTTCACGTTGTACGATCTAGCGCGGGAAATACTGAACATACAGAATTATTAAAGTATCTGGATACGAACAAATATTTTGATTATTTATGGAAGGCATATGGTTACAAAGAGGT
>JAGWZR010000164.1 GCA_018968795.1 Planctomycetota bacterium
CGTTTCATTAAAACATTTACAGGTTTATTGTCATTGCGAGCGGCAGCGAAGCAATCTGAAGTACTATCATTGCAAGAGATTGCTTCGTCACTCCGTTCCTCGCAATGACATTTTGCATTGTATACCTTTTCCTGAAACAATCTACTATGCCCTGTTTATCCTAATTCTACAGGATTCTCAACCAAATTATGACAGGATGCTTTATTCAGGTCAAGGAAATTACCATACAACAGGCGCTTCACACAGACTAACGCTGATGGTGTTATTCTGCCGTGACGATGGAATAAAACACCTGAGACAGCAATGTGAAAAATTTCAGGACATAAACTCCCATTAGTCCTTTTTCTTTATTTACTATCTAAGACATTTATGGTAAACAGATACCTATGAAAGGCAATTTTTTTTATACACTATTTATCTCCATTTTCAGTTTGTGCCTTCTTTGCCTATTAGGATTGGGTTGCAGTTTTATATCTATTTCCCTCATCCCGCCTGTTGAGCCGCTTAAGGAAACAACAGTCTCGGGAAGTGGAAAAGATAAAATACTCATCATCGACATTTCCGGCATTATTTCTGAGGAAGGAAAGAGTAGCCTTGCGGGTCTCTCAGGTGAACCCGACATAGTTGCCCGCATCAGGGAAGAACTCAAATTAGCAGCGAAAGACAAACATATCAAAGCTATTATCCTGCGAATAAATAGTCCCGGCGGAACTGTCACCGCAGCAGATATAATGTACCACGAAATCGAACAGTTTAAGGAAAAAACCGGTATTAAGGTCATCGCATGCATTATGGATTTGGGGGCATCGGGCGGTTATTATGTGGCTGTTTCGGCGGATAAAATCGTAGCGCATCCTACGACGGTTACCGGCAGTATTGGCGTCATCATGCTCAATCTCAGCTTTGAAGGGCTTTTGCAAAAGATCGGTGTGAAAGACACTTCCATTAAGACGGGTGAGTACAAGGACATGGGCTCGCCTTTAAAGACAATGACAGATGAAGAACGAAAGATATTTCAAAGCGTAATGAATAATCTGTACGAACGATTCCTGTCGGTAATTGCAAAAAACAGAAAGGAACTCACTCCAGAGAAAATTAGATCGCTTGCCGATGGCAGGATTTACACTGCCCAACAAGCATTAGAACTTAAGCTTATCGATCAGATTGGTTACCTCGACGAAACCATTGCGCAAGCAAAGAAAGACGTGGGAATAGAAGAAGCGCGGGTTGTCATATATCATAGACCGGGAACTTACAAGAACAACATTTACTCACAACTCAGCAGTTCTAGTTTTGGCGCTATTAATCTTCTCAATATTGACCTAAAAACATTCGTCAGGTCAGGAACGCCTTCTTTTATGTACCTATGGACGCCGTAAAGAAAATCGAGTCTTCGCCACCCGTTCAATTTGACCGTTGTTTACTTCCTAACGGCTCGGCATCAGCTGCGGCGCGCAGCGGCATCAGGTCAGTAGGTTGGGTAGAGCGTAAGCGAAACCCAACATCAACTATTTGTATCATACCTGAGAGACGTTGGGTTTCGTCCCTCAACCCAACCTACGATACTAAAAACGTTTATCAGGTCAGGAACGCCTTCTTTTATGTACCTATGGACGCCGTAAAGAAAAAAGAAAATGTCAAAATGCAAATTGCGCGTTATTTCATCATCTGACAATTGTCTGAGGTAAAGAAAGACGTTGGGTTTCGTTCCTCAACCCAACCTACGATACTCATTCTTCAGACGATGACAATGTCCTCAGCACAGCACTGAGTTCGACGATTTCCAGATGTGCTGGACACTCTGGCCAGTTGTGGCGCCAACAAACGATGACATCACACCCCTCGGGCGGGTGTCCATGATCACGGAAGTTTCGGCTCTCATATTCGAACTCGATCCTTACCCGCTGCCACTTGCCAGCATCGACCTGCCGCTTCGCCTCACAATCGGGGAAACCAGCTTGAACAGCTTCAACCATATACCCCAATTCGCGTGCTACCATCCCGAAAAGAAATACAACACCGTCCTCATTCACAGGTTCGTGGCGTAAACCACGAAAATCAATCGGATTGCCGTAGGTGGGGCGATCATCAAGTTTGGTGCTGCGCCGACCAGATGCGGGCGACGACAGTGGAACGGGGTCAGACCGTTGAAAGGATGATCCGGCGACGAGTGTTGGACGCGCGTTCTCAATTGGAAGGAGAGCCACCACGTCTGTCCACTCCGTCCGTCCCTCTGAGAACTCTCGGAACTTTGCAGGAATACTAGACCACGGTCCGAAATTCTTCTCAAAAACACCGGCACTGTATGTGCCGTCACGTCGGTACTGATCTCTGGTTGGGATTCGCCGAATTCGACGAACAAGCTCCCCCCAATCTTCGAGAAGAACTGCAGGGGCGAGCTGTAGGTTTGTCGAGTATGGTTCCAAACCAGCAGCGCGAACCGCCTCTCGCCAACTCGGAAAGTGCTTGAGAACCTGATATTCGGTCATTCCAGAAGAACTCTTGAACTCAGAGCGCGATGGAGGTCGGCCAAGAGTTTTCGCGGCTTCCCGAATGGCGCGTAGGACTTCGTCTTGTTCTGGTAGATTCGTTGTCATATCAGTCGGCTAACTTCATATTAGACTTCTCAATTATCACATTATTTTACATCATTTGTAAAATCTATTGTCTTATTATATAGCCTAAAATCGCACACATCTTACTTGATTTTAGAAATACAATCAAGTTTAGTTTCTTCCTTAATCCATCGCCAAGGTGTGCGGGGTTCGTAGGAGGTGGCGCTGCCGCAGGCACCGCCTTTTTTACGTCATCAACTGACATTCCATACGCGGCTCTGTGCCATAGCGTCTGAGCACATAGCGTTGGAGCAGTGATGAGAATCGAAAAATCACAAACGAGTAAGCGAACAACAACCATCTTCTTGTGGACATCTCATCCTCCCGTGCGCCTAACGACTGAACTGTGCGGCAGGCAATAGCCTGTCCGCACGAGTGAAATGTTATGCCGACACTAATTCTAATTTTTCTTTTGTAACATTAGGCAACCTTACAGGAGCAAAAAAACTTTCAGGATATAAATAATCCTCCTCCGATTCATCAATGACTCTTATCTGGTGATGTTTTTCAGCTACCCTGTCAGTCAATACCTCATATAGTTTTCTTATCTCCAGCGACGCTTCGTAGCCTCGGTTATCTACACAAATCATAAAATGCTTTCTCATGGCTGTCTCCTTATAAATACCTTTTGATTTTTATTTCTTTTTTCCCGATGCTGTGCCCCTCGTACCAGTGAATTTCAGCCTCCAAAACAGTGCCATTTCCCAGTTCTACATGACAAATGCCTTTTAATTTCCTCCAGTTTGCCTTTCCGTATATCTTGTTCAATCTGTTCAAATTTTTTATTCCATGTCCTGTTGCAATGGTCTCAATCTTCCGAATCGTCCCTTTTATCTTGAAATGCATATCCAAATTTTAACCATTTTTATCATTTTTTGCATAGACATAACAATAATTAGATTGATCCCATAGTATGCGGCCCACCGGTTTCTGACCCATATAACACGCCTTTGAAACAGCGAATGCTGCTACGATAATGCCTATATGCTCAATCAACCACTTGCGTTGTTTGGTATTTGTTATCATGGCGTCTTATGCGGATCAGCCTAACTCTATATTAGACTTCCCAAATGTTACATTGTTTTACATCATTTGTAAAATCTAATGTCTCATTATATAGCCTAAAATCGCACGCATATTACTTGATTTTAGAAATACAACCAAATTTAGTTTCTTGTTATATGTTAGATTTAATGCATTTGTTCTTACTCCAAATACTCCACTACCTTATTCCCCATCCCAGAGGTCAAAAGTATTTTATCCTTTGGCGTTGCGGCACAAGCGATGTCGCACGTCCGATACCCATCCTCCAGCACTGACATAATGGCTTGTTCGATGGCATCTGATTCTTTACTAAGTCCGAAGGCGTATTTCAACATCATTGCCCCTGATAAGACTTGCGCCAGGGGGTTTGCCTTGCCTTGCCCGGCAATATCAGGCGCAGAGCCGTGAATGGGTTCAAAGAGTCCAAAACCAGTCTCTGAAAGGCTGGCGCTGGGCAACATGCCAATTGATCCGGTAATTGCTGAAGCTAAATCAGATAGTATATCACCAAACATGTTTTCAGTGACAATCACATCAAATTGTTTTGGGTTCGTCGCTAGCTGCATGGCCGCATTGTCCACGTACATGTGATTTAGTTGAATCTGCGGGTAATTTTTCTGAACGTAGTCAATAACCGTCTTTCGCCACAGTTTTGAGCTCTCAAGGACGTTTGCCTTGTCAACAGAGGTCAGCCTCTTGTTGCGTTTCATCGCTGCCTCGCAGGCCACTTTGGTAATTCTCTGAATCTCAGGCACGGAATAAATCATATAATCTACGGCGTAATCCCCCTGAACTGCTCCATCCTTCAATATGAGAGACTTAACCTTACTCTTGCCGAAATACACCCCTCCCGTCAATTCTCGCACAATCATGATGTCCAATCCCCCTTTCAATCTCTCTGATTTCAGGGATGCGGCATCAGCCAATGGGCCGAATATTACTGCCGGGCGCAGGTTTGCAAACAAGCCGTAAATGGCCCGCAAGGGCAGCAACGCCCCTCGCTCCGGGGTCAATTCCGCCGGCAGGGTATCCCACTTAGGCCCGCCTACAGCGCCAAAATAAATGGCGTCGGCATTGTTACAAACCTTTTTTGTTTCGTCAGGCAGCGGATGGCCATACTTATCATAGGCGCATCCCCCCACCAATGCCTCCCTATACTCAAAGGTATGGCCAAATCGCCTTGATACGGCGTTCAGCACCTTTAAGCCTTCTCTCATTATTTCCGGTCCGATTCCATCTCCGGCCAATACAGCAATGCATTTTTTCATTTATTAATCTCCATATTACCATGGTACTATCGAAAACTTAACGATACGTTCTCAGAAGAAAAACTTTCATCGCGTTGCTAACATCAAGTTACATTCAAATTTGATTTTTGGCTTATTTTACCGTTATTTTTCAGAATAATCTACCCCATTATTTTTGTTGACAATAGAGTATAACTCTGTAAATTTAATTTTAGAAAAATTTTTGCAAGCGTTCAGCCCTTATGTCACTGCTCAGTTCCCGGCTTAAATCAGATGCTGAAACAAGTTCAGCATGACATCTTATCCTATCTATCATTCTGAAGTTGTTTCGGAATCTTTTGTAATATTGAAATTCATGGACATAGAATAGGCGCTCACAGCAAGTCGTGAGCGTCCATGATTTACCATTGTTTTTGCTAACTCAACATACATTGAAATCAGAAATGACAACGACCTGGGGGGGAAAACTTAAATCGGTTCAAGATTCTGTTAAAAACCTTTCGCGGTTTACCTGCCCTCACTCCTGGTCGGACGACATAGGCGCATATCTAAAAAATAATCCCAAACCTAAAATATTAATTATCCAGCCGAGTCGAATAGGGGATGTTATATTTTCAATGCCAACGGCGGCAGCTTTGAGGAGGCAGTTTCCTCATGCCTGGATTGGGTGGTTTGTGGATGAACGCTGTAAACCTATCATCGAAGGAAATCCCGATATTGA
>JAGWZR010000165.1 GCA_018968795.1 Planctomycetota bacterium
GCTTCCTCCGACTATTGCTATTGAACAACGCACTTGCCCGCCTAGTCCACGCTCCACGGTGGCGACCGTTACTGAAATCTATGACTATTTACGCCTCTTATACGCAAGAGTCGGCACTCCTTATTGTCATAGATGTAAATGCCCCATTTCGCGTCAAACCATTGACCAGATGGTACGAAGAATAATGGAAATCCCACAAGGAACCAGAATTATGCTCCTTGCCCCGCTCGTTAAGGGTAAAAAAGGAGAGCATCGAGAGATATTTCAATCAATATTGCAAAAGGGCTTTGTACGTGTTCGTGTTGACAATACCATTATTGATCTTAAATCAATACCAAAGTTGGCACGGTATAAGACGCATGAAATTGACGTAATCGTGGACCGTCTGATCATAAAAAAGGATATTGTCCAAACACGCCTCTACGATTCAATTGAAACCTGTCTTAAATTGGGGGACGGAGTTATGCTAGTGAGCCAGGAATACGAAAAATCTTGGACGGACTATATACTTAGTGAGCGATACGCCTGCCCCAAATGCGGAATTGGATACGAAGAACTGTCGCCGCGCATGTTTTCATTTAACAGCCCTTACGGCGCATGCCCTGGCTGTGATGGACTGGGGACGAACCTCGATTTTGACCATGAGTTAATCGTTCCTGATAAACACCTGAGCATTAAAGAAGGCGCTGTCAACGCCTGGCAAAATTGGGGGTCATTAACTCAAACGCACTATGACAGCCAAATCAAGGTTTTTTCAAAAACTTTTTCAGTTTCCTTGAATATGCCTTTTATAAAATTACCCAAAGAGAAAACGGACATATTGCTCTTTGGCTCTGGAGATTTTGAGGGGGTAATTCCTAATCTTAGACGCATATATGAAAAAACTACGAGCGAACGCATTTTAGAGCGACTTTCTGCTTATATGAGCTACATAACTTGCGCCGTTTGTGGAGGAGCTAGATTACGCCCCGAGTCTCTTTCGGTTAAAATTAATCATAACTCTATTCATGAGATCATGGAGTTAACTGTGGAGGATGCCCTCCAATTTTTTAGGACACTGAAATTAGAAGGGCAACAAGCAGTAATTTCAAGGCAAATCCTGAAAGAAATTCAGGGCAGGCTTTCCTTTATGATGGATGTCGGATTATACTATTTAACCTTGGGACGTAGCAGTGACACGCTTTCGGGAGGCGAAGCGCAGAGGACACGGCTTGCTACCCAGGTAGGTTCAGGTCTTGTGGGTGTTTGCTATGTGCTGGATGAACCCACAATTGGACTTCACCCGAGGGACAACGAACGGCTCTTGCAAATTTTAAAAATACTTCGTGACAATGGAAATACGGCTATCCTTGTGGAACATGACGAGCACACCATTCGTCACGCAGATTATATCATTGACCTCGGTCCTGGCGCGGGTGAAAGAGGCGGGAGTATCGTTGCTCATGGCACCTTGAAAGAAATCATCAACAACCCCAATTCATTAACCGGGCAATACATGAATCAAACTCTTAGAATCGAGCTTCCTGACAAAAGGAGAGGCATTCAGCTTAAGAATTCAATTGAAGTAAGGAATGCCCGCGCCCATAACCTAAAGTCTATTAATGTGAAAATTCCCTTGAAGACCTTTTGTTGTGTAACTGGTGTTTCTGGTTCCGGGAAAAGCACCCTTGTCAACGACATCTTGCACCGAGCCCTTGCTAAATTACTTTATGGCAGCCACGAATTACCTGGTGAACATGAGAAAATCCTTGGCGTGGAAAAAATTGACAAAGTTATAGAAGTCGACCAATCACCCATTGGGCGTACCCCACGCTCGAATCCCGCAACTTACGCCAGGGCGTTTGATTTAATACGCTCCCTTTTTGCACAGACTCCTGAGTCAAAGATTCAAGGCTACACGGCGGGAAGATACAGCTTCAATATGAGCGGTGGGAGGTGTGAGGTATGTAAAGGACAAGGAATTAAAAAGGTTGAGATGCATTTTTTGCCAGATATGTACGTCGTATGTGAGGAGTGTAAAGGGAAGCGGTACAACAAAGCAACGCTGGAAGTTGTTTACAAGGACAAGAATATTGCGGAAGTTCTCGATATGAGTGTTGAAGAGGTCTACCAATTTTTTAAGAATATTCCAAAGATCGAACGTATTTTAAGAACACTGAAGGATGTCGGACTTGGATATATTAAATTAGGACAGTCTAGCACCTCCCTGTCTGGCGGAGAAGCGCAAAGGATTAAACTTGCCACAGAACTTTCGAGGCATGCCACAGGAAGGACGCTCTATATTCTGGACGAACCTACTACAGGTTTGCATTTTGCCGACATCCAGCAACTTCTAAAAATATTGCACAGACTAGTCGATATGGGCAATACGGTGCTGGTAATAGAGCACAATCTGGAGGTTATCAAAACGGCTGATTACGTTATAGATTTAGGTCCGGAAGGCGGCATAAACGGCGGTGAAGTTGTGGCTACAGGCACCCCGGAGCAGATTGCAAGAGTTGAACGATCCTATACAGGAAAGTTTTTAGAAAATATACTGAAATAATTTCTCCCAGAACGACTTACACGCCGTAATTTCTTCTTTTAGATAAGCTGCCCCGCCACAAGTGTATTCCACAAGCAGTTAATAGACATGGTTTTGGCTTGACTATTATAATAATTTTATTATCATAAATGGCAGAATTTTTACCGTTCCGTCATTTTCCGATTATATCCCTTTTAAAAAAAGGATGAGTTATGATTGACAGCCTTTGGGAAATGTTTTTAGAAGATCGAATGCGGGCGAAAATGATATCATCACATGCTCAATAGTGCTCCAGTTTTATACGATATCTTCAAACACGAATTGAAAGAGTTTGGGAATATTGTCCACCAGAGGCTGTGCGAAACTAATGAGAGTATTTTCTGGGTAGGGTGAACTTGGGTGTGACATGTACTTATCTAGAAAGATACGGTAAGAATTTATAAGACATTACGCGTGGGAATTCAATCCATATCCATGAGTCTTCAACCAAAACATCCTTTAGTTCTCACTGCTACGAGCTTAACACCACATCAAAAAGAACCTTCCTTTTGTGAAACAAAGTTGCATGGATAAATTTATATTATACCTATGGTATCCGCGGGACGAATTGATTTAGGAAAAGTAAGATTTTTAACAAGAGAAAATTAAAATAGTATAACCGAAAACGAGAATATAACTAGACCTCAAACTCAACCGTTTAATTACCAGATTAAGTTTTTTGGCAAGCAGGTAGTCTAAATATGTTTGATAAGACTAAAAAACTGGATAATTTGTATCAAAAGAGAAACTGGGACGAGATAGTTAAGGTTGGGGAGAAACTGTTTCAAGAAGGAACAGAAGATATCAGAATCCTCAATGACCTGGCAGTAGCTTATCGAAGAAAAAAAATGATAGATGATGCATTTAAAGTTTGCGATAGAATTTATTCCCTAAATCCAAATCCTGACATTGTAAAACAAAGTATGAGCCTTGGCGTTCGTTACATGCGGCATCATCAGGTTATAGGCGAAATTTTGTATGAGAGGGGAGAATATGAGAAATCTTTAAAGATATTTAATAGTCTGAAACCGCTAGGAAGCTATTTCTCAGATAAGTTTTATCTAGCGGCAAGGATCTATATCAAACAGAAAAAATATGACCTTGCACTGAGTGAATATCAAAATCTAATAAAGAAATGCCCACACCGCATTGATGATGCTGTTGCAGAATTGCTGGAATTGATAAAGGAAGACGCTACTAACGAAGATGCATATAATATTTTATATGAAGCATATAATAAAAAGGGAACGCTCCAAGAAGAAATACCATTTTACGAAGGGTCTGTAAAGAACAGGAAAAATATTTTTGATGTTTATATCTTGGGAAATTTCTATCGCTGTTCAAGAAAAGTAGATAAGGCAATGGCGTTTTTTTCTGAATATAGCGGGTCGGATCCGAATATACCTCTTTTCCTAGGAGGTATATATCTTGCTAAAGGAGAATATCAGAGGGCCATTGCTGAGTATAAACTCTTTTATGAAAGGAATCGAGGGAAGAGAGAAATTGCCTTGAAGTGTTTTGAAAAAGTGTTAAGTCTTGTAAAGAAAGATGAAGGACTTATTAGTTACATGGCGGGTCTCCATTTGGAAGGGGGAGACTTTAACGCTGCAGAGGAAAAGATTAAATTGTTAATGACTTTAAAACCGACAAACTTAGAATATCAGTCAAGGTTAGAGGATATACTTTTACAGGCAGTAGATCGCTTATTCATGGAAGGGAATCTCGAGATTGCCAGAGAAAAACTGAAAAAATTGATAGAATTAAGACCTGATAAAAATGAATATAATACGAGGCTTAAGGATGTCGAAGGTTTTATTATCCAGAATAAGATAGGCGAGTATGAGGAGCGGTTGAGAGATGGTAGTCTTTCCGCTGAGGAGGCAAATAAGATAAATTTTGAATTAGGAGAACTATATTTAAAAAGGGATGCCGATGAAAAGGTCGCTATCTCCCTTTTCCAAAAGGTCGCTAAATCGGAATCGCAGTATCAGCCGGAGGCATTGTGTCGAGTAGGTATTTCTTTTCTATCGAAGGGATTTGTTGCTCTGGCTGATGAAAATTTCAGGAAGATAAAGGAATTAAAAATTCCTGAAGATAAGAAGGCAGAAATGTTTTATAAGATTGGAAATGCCTATGAGGAAAAAGGTCTTTTTGATAAGGCGAGAGAGGTATATAGTCAGACACTTTCTTTTGATGTTAAATATAGGGATGTGGCATATAGAATAGGCCGTCTTCCCTCGAATCCTCTTGTTGGTAAAAAAGATAAAGGTCTATCGAGATTAGAAGATAGATATAGTCAAATTGAAAAGATTGGCGCAGGTGGAATGGGCTCGATCTACAAGGCTAAAGATAAGATTCTCGGCAGGCTTGTTGCCTTGAAGGTAATCCTTGACGATTTCAGGAGCAATACGGAGGCGATTCATCGGTTTATTCGTGAGGCGCAGTCAGCAAGCGCCCTTCAACATCCTGGGATTGTTACAATCTTTGATATCAATGTGGGAGAACCGATGTACATCGCTATGGAGTTTGTTGATGGTGGAAATCTCAGAGAAAAGCAAAACAAAAAAATAATGTCCGTTGATGAATTTTTAGGAATCGCTATCGAGATCTGTGATGCCCTTGAAGCTGCACATTCGAAGGGAATCATCCATCGAGACATAAAGCCTGAAAATATTATGTTGACAAGAGACGGAAGGGTAAAAATTACCGATTTCGGTTTAGCAAGTATAAACAATGCCACAAAAATGACTATGGTTGGTCAGATTCTAGGTACCCCTCTCTACATGTCTCCCGAACAAATCAAGGGTAGGCCAACCGATAATCGTAGCGACATCTATTCACTGGGTATTACTTTTTACGAAATGATAACGGGGAGAGTTCCGTTTTTAGAAGGCGACATAGGATACCGACACATTCACGAAACTCCAGAGCCTCCTTCACTCGTTAATCCTACTATTTCTGAGCGCCTGGAAAAAGTGGTGTTGAAAACTATCGAAAAGAAGCAAGAAAATCGATACCAAGACATACGGGA
>JAGWZR010000002.1 GCA_018968795.1 Planctomycetota bacterium
CCAGATAATCACGGGAGAAATAATATGGCAGCCAGTTAAAAAGAATTATCGCGAATCCTATTCCTAGAATAATCAAATAAAATTTGTAGCTTCTTTTAACATCCGAGAAGAAAAATCTTCTTTTCTTCTTTTTGTGATGTCCTGACTGACCTGTTATCATGTGACCCTAATCCTTTTCCATTTGTGATACGTTTGGTAGCCACACCCTTTATGGGTGCGCAGGCTAAAGCCTGCGATTACCGAAGACAACATTCCTGCTGTTTCTGGGTTCCGCTTGCTGCACGATGGCTATGGTATCTTTTCCCCCGCCTCGGTATTTGCGTAGTAATGAGTACTATAGAAAACCCTGAGACGAAACTGCTTATAGTAAAGGTCATAAATAAGTTGATATGTAGATGTCATTGCGAGCGGAGTGATTACAACCTCCTAAATCCACCTTTAACAAAGGGGCTGAGGGGGATTTGTCTACTTATCGTTGCTGACTATGATTTATTTATGGAATTTGGCTTTAATCTATCATAAATGTTGGAAGAATCAATGTCCTTCAGCGAATATCCGTTATTTTCCCATCATTGCTTTATATTGTTCTTTATATTGATCTTTATATTTTTTTAGTTGGTCTAATTGTTCTTTAGATATGGACGCACGTTCTTCTGGTATTTGTTCTCCCCCACGCTCTCCCTCCCATCCGCCCGACTGTCTCATGGCGCTTCCTTTGAGGTCTCCGGGCTTAATATTTTTACCCAGTTTCAGGAGTTTGTCGGGACTTAGCTGCCCGTCTACCAATCCCCCTGTAGCCCTTTGTATAGTCTTTTCTATGTTTTTTTGTATAATTCCCTGGATAATGTTGGGGAGACTACCGGTGATATAGGTAAATAAAAGAGCCGCAAGAAAGCATACTCCCATAAGAAACAATGATGTTTGAACTAACTTTTTAAACTTCCTCCAACGGCGATGACTACGATGCCCGTGATGGCCGTGATGACTATGCTCTCCCATATTACTGCCATTCCAATCTCTCCTTCTGGGTTCTTCCCCACTTCTCCGATCAGTCCCATCCCAGCTTTTGTTTTCGAGGGCATCTTTCTGAGGATTATCCATTTAATACCTCCGTTCTTTTATTGAGGATTAATTTATGCCACAACTTCAAACTGTCTATAATTCCCTATTCTTATCACTAGGATAGCGTATTTGATTCAAAGTTACAGGTGTTCTTTAAAAATCAGGATAATGGTTTTATTCAATGTGTGGATTAATGGTGGTTTTGACTCAGAGCTCTAAGGCATTACTGTACAGAAAAGCAGGGATAAAGTACAACAAAATTATTAATAGAAGATGAGTAAATTATATAAAAAATTTTTATGGTTTTGGTGGTCTGTTTGGAGATGATTTTAAAATTCTCTTCTTGGGGCATGACGACTTTTAAATATACTTAAGCATTTTATTGGGAATTTAGCTCTGGCGATCTGAAGAATACTATACGTTTCATTAAAACATTTACAGGTTTATTGTCATTGCGAGCGGCAGCGAAGCAATCTGAGGCGCTATCATTGCAAGAGATTGCGGAGCCTGTTCCGAACGAGGTGAGGAATCTTTTCGGGTTTGCTTCGGCTTCGCCTCGCAACCACTCCGTTCCTCGCAATGACATTTTGCATTGTATACCTTTTCCTGAAACGATATACTAGCTTTTTTACGAGTATGCAAATAGTTTATTACAACGATAATTACGAAGAAGGATTCGTGGCGGTATTGACAATCCATTTTGGATGTGTTACCCTCAGTAAATATTTAAAAGATGGTTTACTCTGTAATTATTAATCAAGGAGTTGTGTATGTCTGAAAAAATGAAGCAGGAAGAAAGTTTTGAGTTTCAAGCGGAGATAAAGAAGTTATTGAACATCCTTTCCCACTCCCTTTACACGCACAAGGAGGTCTTCCTCAGGGAACTTATTTCAAACGCATCCGACGCCTTGACCAAGATGAAATTTTACTCCCTTACCAATACGGATTATGAAGGGAAAGACACCCCCCTCGAGATTAGCATAGATGGCGATGAAAAGGAGAAAACCCTGACGATCAGTGACACAGGCATTGGTATGACGAAGGATGAAATCATCCAAAATGTTGGAACGATTGCAAAATCGGGATCGCTCGAGTTTATTACAAATTTATCGGAGCAGGCGAAGAAGGACTCAAATATTATTGGCCAGTTTGGTGTGGGTTTCTACTCTGTATTTATGGTGGCTGACGAAGTCAGGATCAGGACGAAATCCCACAAAAAGGGTGAACCTGCTTATGAATGGCATTCGGACGGGACGGGGAAATATTTTTTAAACCCGATAGATAAAGAACAACGGGGAACGGAAATTATCGTCCACCTGAAAGACGAGGAAAAGGAATACACCGAAAAGACTAGAATCCAATCCATCATCAAGAAATATTCGAATTTTGTAAGCTTTCCCATTATGGTTTGCGGCGAACGGGCCAACCAGATTACTGCTATCTGGAAAGAACCCAAAAAGGAAATAAAAGAGGAGCAGTACAACGAGTTTTATAAATTTATCTCAAACACGGAAGATACCCCGCTTTTCCGCCTGCATACCTCTGCTGAGGCGCCAATCCAGTTTTCCAGTATACTGTATTGCCCGTCCACAAATTACGAAACCTACGGCTTCAAAAAATTGGAACATGGAGTTCATCTCTATTCCAATAAAATCCTGATTCAACCTGACTGTAAAATGCTTTTGCCCGAGTATATGAGGTTTATCCACGGCGTAGTAGACTCTGCCGATATCCCTTTAAATATTTCACGGGAAACGTTTCAGGACAACAGGATAATCCACAAAATGAAGAGCGTCCTTGTTAAGCAAGTACTAACGCTCTTACAGGACATGGCAAAGAATGAGAGGGAGAAATATGAAACCTTCTGGAGACAATTCGGAAGGATTCTGAAAGAGGGGGTGCACTTTGATTTTGAAAACCGGGATGCCTTGGCGCAGTTGATGAGGTTCAATTCCTCCATGTGCAAGAGCCCCGACGAGCTTCTTTCTCTCAAAGAGTACATAGACAGGATGAAACCAGACCAGAAAGAGGTTTATTACATAACGGCGGTAAACCGTGAAACGATGGAAAAAAGCCCGTATCTGGAGATATTCAGGAAGAAAGACGTAGAGGTGCTGTATTTAACAGACCCGAATGACGAATTTCTCCTTTCCGGACTCCATGAATTTGAAAAGAAACCCATCCGTTCGGCTGACCAGGCAAATCTTGACCTGTTGAAGGACGTTGACAAAAAGATTGTTGATACTACGGAAGAGCCTCAAAATTATGAGGAGATATTTAAACATCTCATGAAGACGATTAAGGTAACCCTGGCGGACAGGATTATTGACGTGAAAGAATCGAACCGTCTGGTTGACAGCCCATGTTGTCTTGTAAACCCCGATGGAGTGCCCAGCGTGCATGTGCAGAAACTCATCCAAATGGTTGACAGCAACTATAAGATATCCAAAAAGATCATGGAGATTAACCGGAAACATCGGATGATCCAGAACCTTGCCAGGATGAACGAGAATCCCAGCTATCAGCCCTTAATTGAAAAGATTATAAACCAGCTCTTCGAAAATGCATTAATGCAGGACGGAGTCGTCTACGACCCCACATCTATGGCGCCCCGGCTGAATGAGCTTCTGGAAGAATTGACAAAGGCAACGCTTGGGGAGGGGAAGAGGATTATCATTTAAAGAATTAAACATTCTTGGTGATAGATAAAAACAAAAAGCCATGAGATTTTCCAATCTCATGGCTTTTCACTGAATAAATATGACCCCATGGGGATTTGAACCCCAGTTCACAGATCGAAAATCTGTTGTCCTAGACCAGGCTAGACGATGGGGCCACATAGTAAATTTATGCCACGGATATTCACAGAATCGCACTGAGTTAAAAATGCGTTTTATATTCCGATTTACAAATCTGAATTCCTACGTATTTTGCTATCGTCTGTGATTTTCCGTGTTTCTCTGTGGTGAACCGTTACTAAAATGGTGAGGGCAGATGGACTCGAACCATCGACGCCCGCCTTAAAAGGGCGGTGCTCTACCAACTGAGCTATGCCCCCTATTTCACTCCTATTTTATGCATATAAAAATACAGTGCAACGTAGTCGCAATAAATTCCAAGTTGAAAGTTCAAAGCAATAACTTACAAGTCGTATTCATCTCTAAAAAACTTACTCGAAAAAGAAGTTTTTCACAAGATAATACTATCGTGACACTCTTACACCTTGAGTATCTCTTCTGTCTTTTTCTTAACCAAATCGTTTAGCTTACCCTCGTATTCGTGGATAAGCTTTTGTACATCATCCTTTGCGCGTTTGGCATCGTCTTCTGTCAGGAGACCCTCTTTCTCTTCCTTGTCCGCATGCTTATTTGCTTCGTGCCTTATATTTCGCAACGATACTTTTGCCGTTTCCCCAAACTCTTTTGCATGTGTGGAAAGCCTCTTTCGCCGTTCTTCGTTGAGCGGCGGGATTACGATGCGTAAGGCCTTTCCCTCAACTGAAGGGGTTATGCCGATGTCGGACTGTAATATAGCTTTCTCAATGTTTGAGATTATTGTAGTATCGTACGGTTTGATCATTATCGACTGTGCATCGGGTGTTGAAATAGCTGCCAGTTGTTTTAACGGTGAAAAATCTCCGTAACATTCTACTTTTATATTTTCCACCAGTCCCGTACTTGCCCTGCCTGTCCTTAAGCCCCTGAGTTCCTCTTGCAGGTGCATAACGACCTTTTCCATCCTTGCTCTTGCGTCTTTACAGATAGATTCTTTTGCCATAGTTCATTGTTCCCCGATATATGTTCCAACAGGTTTTCCCGAAATTATCTTTTCGATATTTCCACGCTTGTTCATGTTAAAAACAATAATCGGCAATTTATTTTCCATACTCAAGGAAATTGCTGTTAGGTCCATTACTCCTAATTGTTTCCTCAAAACATCCATATAGGTCAGTTTTTTGTATAATTTTGCGGATGCATCTTTTTCAGGATCGTCCGTATAGACGCCATCAACTCTTGTTGCCTTTAACAGCACATCTGCATTAATTTCAATCGCACGCAGGGCTGCTGCTGTATCGGTTGTAAAATAAGGATTGCCTGTGCCACCCGCAAAGATGACTACATTTTTTTCTTTTAAATAGTGCAGGCAGTTTCGCAATACAAAGGGTTCTGTAATGTTTTTAATTTCAATGGCGCTGATCACATGGGTATTGACGGTAAATCCTTCTAAAATATCCTGTAAGAGTAAAGCGTTTACTGCTGTGGCAATCATTCCTACTTGATCTGCCTGTATTCTTGATTTACCGCTACCGCCCAGCTTTGCGCCACGGAGGATATTACCACCACCGATAACAATAGCTAGTTCAATTCCTTTTTTGGAAATATTTTTGATTTCTTTGGCTAACTTAATGAACTGTTTTGTATCAACGCCTCGCCCATTTTCGTCACCAAAACCTTCCCCGCTTAACTTTAACAATACCCGTTTAAATTTAATATTGCCTTTCATGGACATGGAGCTAATACGTATTTCGCTTTAGCTAACATTCGCCAACCTCGAATCGGACAAAACGGTTTACTTTAATATTTTCCCCTATTTTCGCGATATTGACAATGAGTAAATCTTGGATCGCTTTTGTGTTATCTTTTATAAAAGGTTGTTCTAAGAGGCATTTTTCTTTGTAAAAATTTTCCATTTTTCCAGCGGTAATTTTTTCAGCGATATTTGCAGGCTTCCCTTTAGCTTCTTCCATGAATAATTTTTTTTGTTCTTCTATCACGTAACTGGGGATATCCTCTCTTTTGATAGCCATTGGTTTTGTTGCAGCAACTTGCATACAAATATCTTTTAATAACTGCTGGAAGACCTCATTTTTCGCCACAAAATCTGTCTCGCAATTAAGTTCCACCATCACACCTAATTTCCCATTTGTGTGAATATATGTGCCGATCCTGCCTTCAGTGGTCACACGTTGTTCTTTTTTTGCTGCTTTTGCAATCCCCTTCTTTTTGATAATCTCCGCAGCTTTCTCAAAGTCGCCCTTGACCTCTTCCAAGGCATTTTTGCATTCCAATACTCCAGCGCCTGTTTGCTCTCTTAGCTTCATGATACTTGATGTATCTGCCATTAACATCCTCCACGCTTACAATAATAGTATAAAGTTACCAATGGTTTCTATACAAATTTATCGTATATTCGTATATAAAAATGATTCAAGAAAGGAACATTCTTGTGAAATGTTATTTAAAGACAGTAGGCTAGGTTTGTAATTTATTTGGATAAATAAATTTTGTCTTACTACGGAAAAACTTGCTTAACCTTACGTTTTTTTATTCAAACCTTTGTTGCGACCATAAGTCCTTTTCCAGCTAAAACAGCATCTGCAGTCTTAGTTAAAAAAAGATCGATCGATCGTATCGCATCATCATTCCCTGGAACACAAATATCTATCATATCGGGATCGCAATCCGTATCAGCAAGACATACCGTTGGTATTCCTAATTTTTTTGCTTCACTGACGGCGTTGTGCTCGTGTTTTGGGTCGACTACCACGATAGCTCCTGGGAGTGAACTCATAGTACGAATGCCTTCTAAGTTGGTAAGGATCTTTTTACGTTCTCGGTTAAGAGAGGAAATCGCCTTTTTGCTGAACTGATTAATGCCCCCAGTTTTTTCTAAGTTTTCTAATTCTTCCAGACGCTCTAATCGTTTCCGAATAGTATCGAAATTTGTTAATGTACCTCCCAGCCATCGTTCACTTACATAATGCATTCCGCAACGTTTGGATTCACGGACTGTGATATCTCGCGCCTGCCATTTTGTACCTACAAATAGTACATCTTTTTTCGTCTGTACAAGATTCGTCAAAAATTTACTTGCCACTATAAGACCTTTTACAGTTTCGCGTAAATTAATAATGTGGATTAAATTTCGTTTGCCAAAGATAAAGGGTTTCATCTTGGGATTCCATTTGCTTGTTCGATGACCAAAATGAAATCCTGCATCCACCAATTCTTGAATACTCACGATAGACAAATAATCTCCTCTCCTGTAGAATTAAAATTAAAGCATATAAAGTATTTAGAAACCCTAAAATTATATTAATTGTAAATGAAATGTCAAGAATATTCTGCGTCTACGGTACACCAAAATAAAGAAGTTAACCTTTTGATACGGATTTTCTCCTAAATCTCCCTATATTCAAATAGATACCGATATTCGCCGCCTTATCTATATAGGGAGTGATTTTGCCTTCTGCAGAGGTGAGTAATGTTGTAACACCTGGGCCATGTCCTGCTGTTACGCAATTACTATGTACAATTACCCCGATACTGACCGCTCCAGTTTTGTATATCCTTCCATACGTGTGATCGGCATCCATAATTGCCACGATGTCTCCAAAACGTAGTGTTTCTAAATGATATTCTTTTACACCTTGTCTGTCGAAAAGCTGTATGTCGTAATCTCCCCGGTAACAGTGTTGAGACCCTAAGCCTGAACCCATAATGGCTGCGGGGATAGTATGCGTTACTGGGATTTGTAAGGTGTCTTTTGTTTTGCCTTGTCGGATGGGAAAAACTTTTAAAAGATTTGGAGACATGTTGATTGGTTTAATATGCGGATACCTTGTAAAAGAGAGGCCTACTCCAATACCGCGAATAAGTATCTTATCCCCAATAGCAAGGTTTTCTAAAGTTTTATCTTCAAAGTCAACCAGCACGTTTTCAATACCGCCATGTTTTCCTGTAACAACACCCGTGTTGCCTTTCGCATCGCCAGTTATAACCTTGGCAATGTTTCCAATGCAGGACAGCAAATTTAATGCGCCATTTTCTTCCCTGTCTTTATTTTTAACGGAGACACATGGCTCAACGTGATCTGCCTCCCACTGAATGGCATTATCGCCTACTTTAACATTATAAGTAATTCCACCCACGCTTGGCAGTATAGTAGGCTTTCCTTCAGGCGTTACGCAGTAAGGTTGTGAACCGCTAAGAGGGCTAGAGACTTCACCAATGATAGATATTTCTACAAGTTTTTTTTCGTTCGTTTCAATAATCACTTCCGAAATCCTAAAAAAATTTCTCATTAATGTTTATTTGAGAATAGTTTAGCATAGTGAAACATTTATTGGCAATAAAAAAGGATATGACTCGGCGATACCTTACCTAGCAAGGTAAAGGGCTGTTAAAAATTTTATTCAACAGTTACACTTTTGGCGAGATTTCTTGGTTTATCCACATCACAGCCTCGCATGACTGCCATGTGGTATGCCAATAATTGAAGGGGGATTACAGAAAGAATCGGTGTTAGCGTATCAGAAGTTTTTGGTATATAAAAGACATGGTCTACCTTTTCTACAATCTGCTCATCACCTTCAGTTGCAATTGCGATCACCCGTCCTCCCCTGGATTTTACTTCTTCGATATTACTTAAAATCTTTCCGTAAACGCTATCTTTTAGGGCGATAAAGACCACAGGCATGTCTTTGTTAATGAGGGCAATGGGGCCGTGTTTCATTTCGGCGGCAGGATAGCCCTCAGCATGGATATAGGATATTTCTTTGAGTTTTAACGCACCTTCAAGCGCCACAGGGTAATTGTATCCTCTTCCCAGATAGAGAGCGTGTTCACTATCTTTATACAATCTTGCAATTTTCAAAATTTCATCATCCTTGTTTAGGATGGTCTGTATCTTATCTGGTATGGATTGAATAACCTTAACCATATCAGAATATTTCAGATTTGGTCTACCCTTTAGAGTCATCATATAGAGAGTAAATAAATATAAAACAGCGACCTGTGCAGTAAATGCCTTGGTAGACGCAACACCGATCTCTGGACCGATATGTAAATAAACTCCGCAATCAGCTTCTCGAGCTATAGTGCTGCCAACGACGTTGCAGATAGAGAGCAACTTGGCTCCTTTATGTTTTGCCTCTCTCATCGCCGCTAAGGTATCTGCTGTTTCGCCTGATTGACTTATAGCAATTACTACGGTGTCTTTTTCAATTATAGGATTTCGGTATCGAAATTCTGAGGCATATTCCACTTCAACAGGAATGCGTGCCAAGTCTTCCAATATATATTCACCCACCAACCCTGCGTGCCAGGAAGTACCGCAGGCAACGATAACAATGCGCTTGGCCTCGCGAAGTTCCTTTTCACAGCTAATCAATCCCCCTAGTTTTACCGAGCCACTAATATCATCTATTCTTCCACGCATGGCATTTCGGAGCGCATGGGGTTGTTCGTGAATCTCCTTGAGCATAAAATGTTCGTAACCACCCTTTTCAATCATATCAATATTCCACAGCACCTCTTCCACTTTTTTGTGTGTAAGAATGTTTTGCATCGTCTTGGTTTCATAATGATTCAAGGTGAGGATAGCCACTTCATTGTCATCCAGATATACCACGTCTCGCGTGTGTTCGAGTGAAGCAGAAACATCAGAAGTAATAAAATACTCCTGATCACCAACTCCTATTACTAAAGGTGATCCCTTTCTTGCCGCTACAATCTTTTGTGGGTCTTTCGTAGAGATTGCCGCAATACCGTATGTTCCTTCTACCTCCTTTAACGCCTCCATGACAGCCATTTCAAGATTGTCCTGAAAATACTTTTCAATGAGATGGGCTAGTACCTCTGTATCCGTTTCGCTCTTAAAGATATGTCCTTCCTGCTCTAATCTCGATTTTAAGTAATCGTAGTTCTCGATAATCCCGTTATGCACTACAGCAATCTCGTTATAGCAATCGACATGAGGATGAGCGTTTTCCATAGTAGGAGCGCCATGGGTAGCCCATCGTGTGTGGACGATTCCTAGATGCGTGCTGAAATTGTTCCCATTGAGTTTTTTCTCCAGTTCAGCAATCTTACCCACAGCCTTTTCACACCGTAAAGTACCGTTCTCAATGAAAGCTATACCGGAGGAATCGTACCCACGATATTCGAGTCTTTTGATGCCGTCTAAGAGCACCTTGATGGCCTTTTTATGCCCAATATATCCTACGATTCCGCACATGAGATTTTTCCCTTAAAATTATCAAAATATTTATGAATATTATTATGCTTAATGAATAGGATTGTCAATATAAAAGTTCATTTGACAGTCATTTATGGTTGTGATACGATGTCCCGAAATGTCTATTCAATATACACTAAATCAAGTTCAATCTATTATTGGTGGAAAGATTATTGGCGATGGGAATACGGTCGTCACGGATGTTGCCAGCCTTGAAGCTGCTAAAGAAGGATGCATAACCTTCATCAAGGATGATTCTTTAATCCCACAGGCCATGAAATCAACGGCCTCCGCAATTGTCGTGCACCGTGAGATTCAAACACTCAAAAAACCCCAGATCGTTGCCGAAAACCCATTTTTGGCATTTACCAGGTTTACTGGGGTTGTAGCTGAAGAAAGATATAAACGTCCAGCAGGCATCCACCCCACGGCTATTATCAGCAAGGAAGCTATTATAGGAAAGGGTGTTTCTATTGGGGCGTATGTTGTTATTGATGATTACGTATGCATAGGGAATAATGTTACTATCTATCCGAATGCGTTTATCGGGAAGGAGAGCCGTATTGGTGACGATTCGGTTATTTACGCCAACGTCTCTATTCGTGAAAATGTTATTATTGGGAAAAGGGCTATTATCCATTGCAACAGCGTAATAGGGGATGATGGATTCGGGTATCTTCAGGTAAAAGGTAAGCACAAGAAAATTCCACAAATAGGAACCGCCGAGATAGGGGACGACGTTGAAATTGGCGCTATGGTGACGATTTGCCGTGCTGCGCTTGACAAGACGATTATTGGAAATGGGGTAAAGATAGATAATCACTCACATATTGCCCACAATGTTACTATTGGAGATAATACAATGCTTATCGCCTATGCGAAGATTGCTGGTAGTGCCAAAATTGGAAAAAACGTTATGGTTGCAGAGGATGTAGGTATTACAGACCATGTAACCATAGGTGATAACTGCATCATCGGTGGCGGTTCCAATGTTTACAAGAGTTTGGAACCGGGTTCTGTTGTGTGGGGCTCACCGGCTAAGCCTATCAATGAAGAAAAACGCATCCAGGTATTAATCAGGAAATTGCCAGAAATGTACAGTGCCATTAGGAAATTTATAAAAACCTCTTCATAATAAGAATAAGAAGATATTACCTCAAATTCAGTATATAGTTTATAGGGGCATGAATGTGTGAGTGCGGGTAGGTTGATGATGCTTACAATTTGCCGAGGATAATGCTTGCATTGTGCCCGCCAAAACCGAATGAATTGGAAAGGACTTTTTTCATTTTTTTCTTTTCTCGGGCCACATTAGGGACAAAATCCAGACCTGAGCATTCAGGATCAGGTGTTTCATAATTGATTGTTGGCGGGATAACTTCTTCTTGTATTGCCAGAGCGCAGATAATAACTTCGACACTTCCAGAAGCTCCAAGTTGATGTCCAAGCATAGACTTCGTAGAACTAATGGGGATTTTGGGGGCATACGATTTAAAAACATTTCTTACGGCTTTCATTTCTATATTATCACCTAAGGGCGTTGATGTGGCATGGGCATTGATATAATCGATTTCTTCAGGATTGCAGTGAGCATCTTTTAATGTGCTTAACATACACTGCGTCGCGCCATCGCCGTTCTGCTCTGGGGCAGCGATGTGGTACGCATCTGCGTTAAGCCCGTAACCAAGCACTTCGGAATAGATATTTGCGCCTCTTTTTTTTGCTGTTGTAAACTCTTCGATTACAACAATACCTGCTCCTTCTGAAAGCACAAAACCATCCCGGTCTTTGTCAAAAGGACGACTGGCTTGTTGTGGCGCGTCGTTGCGGGTAGAGAGGGCTTTCATGGCGCTAAATCCACCAACACCCAAAGGGGTAATTACTGCCTCCGAGCTTCCAGCAATCATGATGTCTGCATCTCCTCTCTGGATAATTCGGACAGCCTCCCCTATGGCATTGACCCCCGTGGTGCATGCCGTTACCACCGCATAATTAGGTCCCTTTAGTCCAAAGTGTATTGCTACCTGTGCAGAGGCGGCGTTGAGCATCAGTTTGGGAACCATAAAGGGGGATATCCTCGAAGGCCCCTTATTTATAAGAGTTTTGTGTTGCGTTTCAAGTTCCAGCAAACCGCCCATGCCAGAACCGATGAGAACGCCTACGCGTGTTAGATTAAAACTATCCAACTTAAGTTCGGCATCTTTCACTGCCTTGATAGAAGCGGCCACAGCAAATTGCGTAAAGCGGTCTAGCCGCCGCACTTCTTTAACATCAAGCCATTTCGCGGGATTGAAATCATTGGCTTCTCCTCCAAATTTTACATCAAAAGCAGAGGTATCAAAAGAGGTGATGGGCTTTATGCCGCTTTTCCCTTCGCACAACGCCGACCAGATTTGTTTTTTTTCCTCCCCTAAGGGCGTAATCGCGCCAATACCAGTAATAACGACCCGTCGTCGTTCTTGCATTTATTTGTGTTCCTCTATATATTTAATGGCATCTCCCACGGTCCGTATTTTTTCTGCGTCTTCATCCGGGATGTTCATATCAAATGCGTCTTCAAATTCCATGATCAGTTCTACAGTATCCAAAGAATCTGCTCCCAGATCATTGATAAATGACGTTTCTTTGGTAATCTGCTCGGCTTTTATACCCAGTTGCTTAGTAATAATTTCTTTCACCTTATCTTCAATTGCTGACACGGCTTTTCTCCTTATCCAAAATTAATTCGATTTTATTATATTTTCAAAGGCCTCTAGTGTATCGATGTTTCTGATTTCCTGAGTAGCGTCGATCCTTTTCATGATGCCAGATAAAGACTTTCCAGGCCCGATCTCATAAAACTGATTAAATCCATCTTTTATCAGCATACAGATCGATTGATGCCATCGTACAGGACTATTGAGTTGTTTTGCAAGCGATACTTTTATTTCGTCAGGCTCAGTCACATATCTTGCATGGATATTTGCTACCACTGGGATATTTGGCTTGGAAAAAGGCGTTGCCTCCAACTCCCTTGAAAGTTTACTACTTGCAGGGCTCATCAAATCTGAATGAAATGCCCCGTCTACTTTCAAAGGGACGACCATTCTTGCGCCGCGTTCCTTGGCTAGAATGGCAGCTTTTTCTAATGTTGTTTTTTCGCCTGAGATAACCACCTGTCCCGGACTGTTATAGTTTGCGGTACAAATAATTCCCAGTGGCCTAATTTCTGCGCAAATCTGTTCTACTTTTTCGTCTTCCAGTCCAATAATAGAAACCATTCCTCCGTGGTTTGTGTTGCATGCCTCTTGCATAAACATTCCGCGTTTGTAAACCAGCTTTACGGCATCGACAAAGGTCATCGAAGCCGCAGACACATGAGCCGTGTATTCCCCTAAACTAAGCCCCGCAGCAGCAAGGCTCGTCTTTATTAGGATTGAAGAATTTTTTCTTAATACCTCCAATATGGCCATACTTGTTACCAGTATGGCCGGTTGACAAACAGAGGTTTTGTTTAGTTCTTCCTGCTTTCCGTCAAAACAAAGTTTTGCTATATCAAATCCCAGGGTGTCAGTTGCTTGATTAAATATCTCGCGTGCTTCGTTGAAATGTGTATAAAAATCCTTACCCATTCCCACATATTGCGTACCTTGCCCTGGGAAAAGAAGCGCTGTCTTCCGCATATTCTCTACCATCTGATGATCGAGGATCCCCACGTTAATCCACCGCCAAATGCTACTAACATGACTATGTTTCCTTTGTGAAGGAGACCTTCTTTTCTGGCTTCATCAATTGCGATAGGGATAGAGGCTGAAGATGTATTCCCGTATTTATCGATATTTACAAATGCTTTCTCCATCGGTAATCCAAGTTTTTCCATGGTAGCCTCAATAATTCTCAGATTACTTTGATGAGGAATAATTAAGTCAATATCCTTAAGTCGAAGTCCATTTTTTTCTACCGTTTCCAAGATCATGTTTGTGATATTATTAATTGCCAGCTTGAATACCTCTTTGCCCTTAAATTGAATATAATGCATTCGTTGTTGAACCGATTCTAAAGAGGCAGGATTCTTTGCACCCCCTCCTGGCATGATAAGCACATCTGCTTGTATCCCATCAGCAGCCAAGTTCGTGGAAAGAATTTCATGTTTGGTACGGCTTTTTTGTATAATAGCGGCGCCAGCACCGTCTCCAAACAAAACGCAAGTTGCGCGATCGGTATAATCGGTTATCTTTGACAAACACTCGGCGCCTACGATAAGGACGGTTTTCATTGCCCCGGAATTTACAAAGCTTTGTCCAATGGACATTGCATAGATAAATCCAGCGCATGCCGCCAGTATATCAAAGGCGCTTGCCCTCGTTGCGCCTAATTTTTGTTGTATATAACAAGAAGTTGAAGGAAAGATGTGGTCAGGCGTAATCGTAGAAGAAATAATCATATCTAACTCTTCGGCGGTAACTCCGGCATCTTCCATAGCCCGTAGTGAAGCCTCGGTGGCGAGATCAGACGTTATCATGCCATTTTCGACGATGCGACGTTCCCGAATGCCTGTCCGCTGGATAATCCATTCATCGGTGGTATCGACCATCTTTTCCAAATCATAATTTGTCAAAATCTTATTTGGAAGGTAGGAGCCGATACCTGTAATAGACGCCATTTGATTTTGTTGCATTATGTAATTCTTAGTTACCCAGATGAATTAGTAGGCTAATATCGATTAAGAGATGTTTGCCGTAAGCGTATTGGTCTTTTCCAGTTCAGAAACAATATGCTCATTGACTTTGTTTTTTGATAATTGCAATGCAACTCTTATGGCATTTTGGATAGCCTTGGAATTAGACCTGCCATGACATATGATACATACGCCATTAACACCCAACAAAGGAACGCCACCATATTCAGTAAAGTCCATTTTAGCCTTTAATGTTTTAAATGACGGTTTGCATAGCCACAGACCCACCTTTGTCCAGAAACTCTTCATTGCTTCTTCTTTAATTGTGGACAGAAAGTTCATGGCAATTCCTTCTGCAAATTTCAACATAACGTTTCCCACAAAACCCTCACAAACAACTACATCAGCTTTACCATCAAATATTTCACGACCTTCCACATTCCCGACAAAATTTAAAAGTGAATTGGAGAAAAGCGCAAACGTTTCTTTTGCAAGATCGTTTCCTTTCGCATCCTCCTCGCCAATGTTCAGGATTCCTACCCTTGGATTTTCTATACCGAAGATATATTTGCTAAAAACTGTTGCCATCACACCATATTGAAAGAGGTGTATGGGCTTGCATACAATGTTTGCTCCAACATCGATAATTGAACATATCCCATGCCGTGTAGGAAGCGGAGCGGAAATACCGGGGCGTCGCACCCCTTTCAGAGTTCGTAAATGCATTGCTGCCGCTGCTACCGCAGCGCCTGTGTGCCCTGCACTAACTACGGCTAAGGCTTTTCCATTTGCCACCAGCTCAACACTTCGGGTGATTGATGAATTGGTTTTTTGGCGGATGGAAGAGGTTGCAGGATCATCCATTTTAACCACTTGAGGTGCATGATGAATGGAAATATTCTTCAGCGGTTTCCCGTAGGTATTGAGTTCGCGCTGTATCTCTTTTTCATCGCCAACCAATATAATTTCGCTGTCGGGAAATTGCTGTGCAGCGAGGATTGCCCCTTTAACAATTTCGTATGGGGCCTTATCCCCACCCATTGCATCTACCGCAACTCTCATAGATTTACCTTTCAACAGAAATAACCTGTTTACCTCGGTAATAGCCGCAGTTGTGACAAACAGTATGTGGTTCGTTTACCTGTTTGCAATGTGAACAAATATAACGTTTTGAGCGTATGCCAGCGCCTTTCCCTATGTTTTCGGCAAGCGGAATGATTGGAGGGGTTAATTTGTCATGCGTACGCCTTTTACGGGTTCTTGAATTGGAAAACCTTCTCTTTGGATTTGGCATTTAGTACCTCATATAAAAGATTAATGTTTAAATCAAAGTTGCCTTTAATTACCTAAACTTGTCGCTTTTAAACCAGAAATTCTATATATAGACACCACCAATGTCAAGCAAAAACTCAATAGGCATTTGTGGGTTATGATAGTAATCTGGTTGTACATTCTGTCTGTTGCCATTTGAAAGTTTGCAATATACTTGATAATAAATTAACTACCGAGCTGTAATATTTTTTTGCTTAGCAATTCTATGGCGAAGTTGAGTGCCTCGTCTAATTTTTCTATCCATTGTCCACCGGCCTGTGCCATATCGGGTCTGCCGCCGCCTCCACCGCCAACTACTTTTGCCACCTCCTTTGAGATGTTTCCTGCGTGTAAACCTCGCTTAACCAGATTGGGACTTAAGGCTGCAACTATCGTTACGCGATTATTTTGTGCGGTTCCCAGTACGATAGCCATATTTTCGGAAGATTTCATTAGCATATCGATCGTTTTCCTTAGATCGTCTACGGTTGCATCCTCTAATTTTCTTGTAATAATCTTTACTCCAGAGACCTCTTTGGCATTTTCGATAAAAGAATTAATCTTACCGCTTAACTCTTTTTGTTTTACCCTGTTGATTTCTTTGTGTAAATTCTTTAATTCATTTAAGACTTCCTGCGTTTTTGTGATAAGCTTATCCTCGGTTGTGTTCATAACCTCACAAATTTCTTTGATAATACTTTCTTTTTCCCGGTCTTTGTTTAATGCCGACATACCAGTCATGGCTTCGATACGTCGAATTCCCGCAGCAACGGAGGACTCGCTCGCAATTCTAAAGAGCCCAATTTCTCCAGAGTTGCCTACATGAGTTCCGCCGCACAGTTCTTTGCTGAAGTCGCCCGTAGAAACCATTCTAACCAGTTCTCCATATTTTTCTCCAAATAGGGCAAGGGCGCCGGCATTCCTTGCCTGTTGGATGGTTAATTCTTTTGCCCCTACGGGTAAATTTTCCAGAATTTTTTCATTAACTAGGTCTTCAATTCGTGTTAATTCATCTTTTGTAAGGCTGGAAAAATGGTGAAAATCGAAACGCAAGCGATCCGGCGTTACCAGAGAACCCGCCTGTTCTGCATGCTGACCTATTACTCTTCGCAAGGCGTAGTGGAGGATGTGCGTTGCCGAATGATTCTTCCGAATGCAATTTCTTCGCTGGATATCAATCTTTGCACTGACCGTACTTCCCTTTTTTAGTTCTCCTTTAATCACCTTTCCTATATGCAAGATAAAATCGTTATTCTTCTTTGTGTTGGTAATTTGAACGTGATTTCCATTTGATTCTAGAACGCCTGTATCGCCGATCTGTCCACCTGATTCGCCATAAAAAGGCGTCTGGTCTAAGAGTACCGTTACCTCATTTCCTGCTGTAGCCGTATCTATAAGTTGATCATTCTTGATGATGGCGATTACCATGGCTTCGCAGGCGCATTGGTCGTAGCCTAGAAATCTTGAACCTTTTGAAATATCTTTAATCTTACTGAGCGGGCCGGTATCAAAGACCTCTCCTGTCATCTGGGAAGATGTCTTTGCCTGTAACCGCTGCTTTTTGAGTTCTTCTTCAAAGCCATCCTTATCAACGGCAAATTCCTTTTCATTGAGAATCGCTTCCGTCATATCTAAAGGAAAGCCATACGTATCGTATAGCTTGAAAGCTTCTTTACCGGGAAGGATTTTTTGTTTATTTTTTTGTAAAACCCCCATCAACTCTTCCAATATACGTGTCCCCTGTTCCAGGGTTTCATGAAATTTTTCTTCTTCGTTCTTTATTATTCGTGCGATATTTTCTCTTCGTTGTTTAATGTCGGGATAATATTCTTGCATCACGTCGCTTACAATAGGCACCAGCTTATATAAAAAACTGTCTTTTACGCCCAATTGTGCCCCGTCCCGTATAGCTCGCCGCAATAATCGTCTCTCCACGTAGCCTCGGCCTTCGTTACTGGGGAGGACGCCGTCAGAGATACAAAACACACATGCCTTCGTATGGTCTGCGATGCGCCGCATGAGCACGGCATTTTCAATTCGACCATTATATTTTGATTTTGTAATTTCTTCTATGCATTTGATAAGAGGGGTAAAAATATCAATATCGAAGTTGGTTTGCACTCCTTGCATGACACGGGACATCCTTTCCAATCCCATGCCTGTGTCCACATTTTTGTGCGGTAACGGTTCCAGGTTGCCTCCTTCTTTGCGGTCGTATTGCGTGAATACAAGATTCCATATTTCTACAAATCGATCACAATCGCATGCGGGTTCGCATTCTTTCCGCCCGCAACCGATTTTTGCCCCTTGGTCAAAAAATATCTCAGAGCATGGGCCGCAAGGTCCGTTAGGTCCTAACAGGGGGGCGTTTGCCGGCCAGAAATTGTCCTTTTCGCCGTATCGATAAATCTTTGCCTTGGATATGCCAATGTATTTTTCCCAAATTTCGTACGATTCCACATCATCTTTATAAATGCTTACACTCAGCCGTTCTTCTGGAATTTTTAACTCCTGTACCAGGAATTCCCATGCCCATTCGATGGTCTCTTTTTTGAAATAATCTCCAAAGGAAAAATTTCCCAGCATTTCAAAGAATGTGTGATGGGATGCCGTCTTCCCTACATTGTCAATATCGCCGGTACGAAGACATTTCTGGCAGGTGGCAGCCTTTTTGAAGTTTAAATTTCCTTTGCCCAGAAACATGTCTTTAAACTGGTTCATTCCCGCACCGGTAAAAAGAAGCGTGGGGTCATTCTGGGGGACTAATGAGTCGCTAGGCCAGATTGTATGAGACTTTTTTTCGAAGAATTTTAGAAATTTATTGCGGAGATCATCTGTTTTCATAGAAGTACTAACTATTTTTCACCTTTTTTCGATTGCGTTTCTGCTTTGATTTTTTCGGAAGATTTTTCAGGAATTTTTCCAGTAACCATTTCTGGCATTACTTTCTTCAGGATGGACAGCTCGAGTTCCTTCATCAATTCAGGTTTTCCCTCGATAAATTGCCTGGAATTTTCCCTGCCCTGTCCCAGGCGGATTTCGCCGTAAGAGAACCAGGTGCCGGATTTGTCAATAATCTGATGTTCAACGCCGAGGTCAATAATATCACCCCCTCGCGATATGCCTGAGTTATATAAAATATCAAACTCTGCCCTCTTAAAAGGAGCCGCAACTTTATTTTTTGCGATAGTGGCGCGAACTCTATTTCCAATCGACACGTCGCCGTCTTTTATGCTGCCAATTCTCCGTATATCGATACGCACTGATGAGTAAAACTTTAGCGCCCTGCCACCCGGTGTCGTTTCAGGATTTCCGCCGTACATAACGCCGATCTTTTCCCGAATCTGGTTTATAAAAATGACGCTGGTCTGGGATTTTGAAATGCAGCCTGTCAACTTGCGTAATGCTTGCGACATCAGCCTTGCTTGCAATCCTACGTGTGCATCGCCCATTTCGCCTTCAATCTCTGCACGGGGAACAAGGGCTGCCACTGAATCGATTGCGATGATATCCACGGCATTGCTTCTTACCAGTAATTCTGCAATCTCAAGCGCCTGCTCTCCAGTATCGGGTTGGTTTACCATGAGATTGTTCAAGTCTACCCCTAATTTTTTTGCGTACTCCGGGTCTAAGGCGTGTTCGGCATCGATAAAGGCTGCCACACCTCCGCTTTTCTGGGCATTAGCGATAATGTGAAGAGTCAGCGTGGTTTTGCCAGAAGATTCCGGACCAAATATTTCGACGACCCTTCCGCGCGGGATGCCGCCAACCCCTAAAGCAATGTCGAGGGATAATGCCCCGGTTGAAATAGTGGGAACGTCTAGCCTCGTCTCACCGCTCAGTTTCATTATTGTGCCTTTGCCATACTGCTTCTCGATCTGTGAGATTGCTCTTTCCAGGGCTTGCTGTCGTTTTTCCTTATCTACATCTTCTGGTTTGAATGTCATAATTCACCCATATAAAAAGTTATACGGTTATTAAACTAAATCAACACTATACAATCTGGTGTATACAGCCCCCTCTGGCGAGAGGTCGCTCTTCATCAAAACCACCTGCGTTACATGGTCTGCCCCAAAATCAAACCCATTGTACGAATTCAAACCCTCCATAAGATTTCCCACATTCTTGCGTGTTTTGATACGTCCTACCGTGAGATGTGCCTCGAATTTGCGAGTCTCATGCTCTATGCCAAGTCCCATGAATTGATTGTCCAGTCTTTCATGAATCTTTGTTAAAAATCCGCCTGAATCTATCACGTCAGCAAAAACAACACGAGGATTTTTGTTTGTTGGGAAAGCGCCCACGCCAACATATTGAAGGTCAAATGGTTTTATATGAGTTACGGATTCCCTTATTATCGTGACGATTGTATCAATTTTTTCCTCATCAATATAGCCAATAAATTTTAGCGTAATATGAAGATTTTCGGGAGTTACCCACCCCACGTTTGTGCCCAACTTTTTAAGCGTATCCTGAAACGCTGCTAATTTTTTCCGGATCTCCTCTGCAATTTCAACTGCAACAAAAAGGCGTGCGTTCATACAGAAATCTTAGTAACTTAAAAAGCATGAAGTCATAAATTATACAGATTCCACAGATTTCTTATTATGCTATGTTATCTGTATACAGAACCACCCAGAGAATCAAGGGCTATAGATCCAACAACGAGTAGCGGCATAGTCAACCTCTATAAGGAACATTTGGGAATTTCAAAAATTGTACTGAACTTGATTCAATATTAAAATTCTTCAGTCACATTTCGACTTTGTTCAGTGTGACGTCATTCCGAGCGGAGTCGAGGAATCTAAATTTATGTTTAGGAATTTCAATCTTTTGTGATTCCCCTCTAAAAAGAGGGGATAAAGGGGTGTGTAAATTTGCCGCAACACACCTCCAACCCCTATGGTAGGTCAGGCGTCCCCGCTTGACATTATGAATGACAAGCGGGGACGCTTGTCCTACCAATAAGGGGAGCTTAAAAGTCGCTGCCAAAGGCAGCCTAATTTAAGCGTATAGGAAATTCAAAGGTTGAGATTCTTCGTCGTTTCGCTCCTCAGAATGACAATAGAGAAACGTATAGTCATGCTGAGTGAAACGAAGCATCTAATTTAACGTTTAGAAATTTCAAAGAGATTCCCCGAAATCGAAGACCCTGAACTTAATTCAGTACATGGTTCGGAATGACGGGAAAAAGCATGATGTCATGCTGAACTTGGTTCAGCATCTACCTTGACTGATTCAAAAGTTTTCCCCAAGGTTACAATAGTAGAATCGAGTTTTTTCAAAGTCTTTTCTTTTCCTAGAAGCTCCATCGTTTCAAAAATACCAGCGCTTACGCTCCGCCCCGTGATGGCTACCCTTAGGGGCTGAGCAACCTTGGAAAACCCAATGCCGATCTTTGCAGTTAAAGTTCGCAGGCAATCTTCCAAAGACTGCTTATCAAAATTATCTACAAGAGAAAGGACCAAATATGCCTCTTTTAGCAAATCGGCGATTCCTTCCTTTTTGAGAAATTTGTCTACCGCAGCCTGATCGTACTCAACGGCATCGGTAAAGAAGAACCCTGTCTGGTTAAGCAAATCCTGAAAGGTTTTGAATCGTTCATGGTACAATTTTACCAGATTGGCCAGCCACACTGCAGGAATTTTTTTCATATCAATACCCGATTTTTCAAAAAATCCTTTTACCTCTAGAGTTAGTTGCTCGACAGATGTGTTTTTAATGTATTGGCCGTTCATCCAATCCAGTTTTGTATTGTTGAATTGAGCGCTGGTTTTATTTGCGCGTTTCAAAGAAAACTTTTCGATCATTTCTTGGATCGATAGAATTTCCTGGTCGTTTCCGGGCGACCACCCCAAAAGCGCAAGGAAATTTACCAGGGCGTGAGGCAAATAGCCCTTATCTCGATATTCAGTGACAGAAGTTGCCCCATGGCGTTTGCTTAATCTCGAACCATCTTCCCCAAGAATCATTGGGATATGAGCGAATTCAGGCAATTTAAACCCAAAGGCATTATAGAGTGATATTTGTTTTGGAGTATTTGATATGTGGTCGTCTCCCCGAATAATATGGGTGATTTCCATATCGGCGTCATCCACGACGCAGGCAAAATTATAGGTTGGGAAGCCGTCAGCCTTGAGTATGACAAAATCTTCAATAAGGGCTGTATCGAAGGTAATGTTGCCGTGAATGAGGTCGTTAAATTCGGTTACCCCATCTTCCATCTTGAAACGAATGGCCTTGCGGCCTTCCGCATCGGTATCGTAAAATGCCTTCCCTTGCGCTACCAAATTTTCTGCATATTGCTTATAAATAGATAATCGCTGGCTTTGGTAATATGGCCCTTCATCCCAGTCTAATCCCAGCCATTTCATGCTATCGAGGATGGCCTGTGTAGCCTCTTCAGTGGAGCGTTGCTGGTCGGTATCTTCTATGCGTAAGAGAAAAATACCATTATTATGCCGCGCAAAAAGCCAGTTAAAAAGAGCTGTTCTCGCCCCTCCGATATGGAGGTAACCCGTGGGACTAGGCGCGAAGCGAACCCTGACGTTGGAACTCAAATCTTTTTCCTTAATTATAAAAGTTAATTGAATTAGTTAAGAATCATGATAACGAATCTAGAATAAAAGTGTCAAGCGTTTTATTGGCTCGTGAGGGACAGGTGAACCAGCGCTTACTCATAGCCAAGCGTATCCCCAACAGGATTTTTTCTATAGATTATTGCGGAGTTAATTCTGTATACTTTGGAATTTAGGGGTTACGCTAATTGCTGATTAAAAGGAAAGAAGAGAATATGCGTTGCTTGTGATTCCTGCATCATGGTTTCGTAAAATAGTATTAACAAAGTACAAAAGAATTAATATACGGAATCCGGTATGGGTATAATGATATAAGAGGAGGTCTTTTTGAAAATAGAGATGGAAAACAATACCAGTAAATTCCCAGCCGAAAAGACGAAGCGAATTGTTATGTTCTGCGATCTGAGGGATTCGACGGATATACTGTTGAATTTTGAACAGGGCATCTACCGCGGTGTCGAAGGTCCCGGCGGGAAATCTTTCACCTATGAGGAATTTATACTAGACGTTCATGAAACGTCCTATAAAGAACTTTATTTGGGGCATGAGAGCACATACGCACAGATATATGGTGACGGCGTGATGGGGATATTTCCGGATGATAATACAAAGTATATCCTGGAAAACATCTACCGACTGACGAAACGTATGCGTGTTTATAACGATTCCCCGGGAGTAGGTGTTTTCAAGCCCCGTATTGATATTGGCTTTGGCATTACGGTAGGGAAAGTTTCATTCGTTTACTATCCGCTAGATGAACGTTATCACCCTGTAGCTAGATGTATCCATGAAGCTGCCAGAATCGAGGGAGTTTGTAGACTGTATGATGCCAGGGTTTTGATCTCAGACCGTTTTTTCAAGTTTGCCGATAGGTACATTCAATCCGATCAGAGGTTTTCTTACCGCTTCATTGATCGGGTTGTATTGAAGGGTTTCAGGGAACCGATTACCCTCTTTGAGATACTCATTGACAACGATCCCAGATTTGAAATTAAAAAAAATTCTATTAAGGAATATTCGGATGCCTATTCAAAATATTGCAGAAGGGAATGGGGGACAGCGAAGGAGCTTTTTCAGAAAATCTATTATGAATACGGATTGGGTATAGGATCGGTTATGGCTGAAAGGTGCGATATTCTTTCAAAGAGCCCCCCGAGTCCTGACTGGAATGGGATATGGAAGATGAAGGATAAATAGCGGGAATTTATATACAATAAGGGTGAAAAGCTGACGAAAAGAAGTTTTTACAGAGTAATATTTTATATGTTATATGGGCAACATTGATACGATAACTCAAATCTTGAACCAAGCATTGGACTGCGCGGGTAAGGGAATCATGATACAAGACATAAGCCGTAAGGTGGTGTTTTTTAATCGCGCTTGCGAAGAGATTACGAAATGGCAGAAGGAGGAGGTTGTTGGCAGGGATTGTGGTGACATTTTCCAGTGTCATACCTCAACAGGCATGTGTTTGACTGAGAAATTTTGTCCTGGTATGGAGATTTTCCAGGGCAGACTTTCTCAGGCTTCCCGGGAACTCTTGATCAGGCGTGGGGATGGCAGCGAATCCTGGGTGGAGACGAGCGCATCGGCTATCAGGAATACTGAAGGGAAGGTGACGCATATTGTTACCGTTATCGAGGATATTAGTGAGAGAAAAAGGTTTTCGGATGAGGTCCTCAAGGCAAAAACCTTGTCCACCCTAGGTACATTTACTGCAGAATTGGCGCACGAAATCAAAAATCCTTTAAATGCCATGCATATTCAAATGATGGTACTGGAGCGAGAAATACAAGATATTTCCAAAATAAACGAAAAGTCAAAAAGGGAATTGCTCGAGACGGTTTCTATAGTTCAGAAGGAACTCATCCGTTTAAGCGGGTTTGTCGAAGAGTGTTTACACTTTTCAAAAACAGGGGAACTCAACAAAAAGGACGTCAATATTCGAGAGTTACTCAATGAAATTGTTTCTTTACTTCTGCCTCAGGCACAATTAAGCGGTATTCAAGTAAAGCTAGAGGTAGCCTCTGAACTACCCAAAATAAAGGTGGACAGGGATAAGATAAAACAGGCGATTTTAAATATTATGATCAACGGTGTCGAGGCAATGCCGGATGGAGGAGCGTTACGAGTAAGTGCGAAACGGAGCGGGTATGAAATATGGATTTCCTGTCAGGATAGCGGTCCCGGCATTCCCGATGAGATTAAAGATAAAATATTCAATTTGTTTTATACCACGAAGGATGGAGGCACCGGAATAGGGCTTTCTTTTGCTCAAAATATTGTCCATGCCCATGGGGGCACAATAAGACTGGGGCAATCTTCCAAGGGTAGCAAGTTTGTGATTGTAATCCCGATAAATTAGCCCTTTGCCTTGATATTTTATTTTTGCATTTTTAAAATTCCAAAATTTCTAAGCAACTCCTATGGCAAAACCAAAATTGTTACTTGTAGATGACGATAAAAATGCGCTTGATGGATTGGTAAAGATATTGGCACATGATGGATATCATGTATCAGGCGTCTTGTCTGGTTACGAGGCATTAAATCTCCTCTCCAAGAAAAATTTTGATATCATCATAACGGATATGAAACTACCGGGGATGGGGGGCTTATCTCTCATCCATGAAATACGGAAGAAGGAAGAATCTGTGGCAATCGTGGTTATTACTGCGTACAGTTCTGTAAAGACGGCTGTAGAGGCTATAAAATGCGGGGCTGATGATTACTTGACCAAACCGATAAATGTAGAGGAATTAAAATTAGTATTAGAAAAGTTATGGGAAAGACAGCAGTTGATTGCTCAAAACCTGATATTAAAGGAGAGGCTGAGGGATAAGTATAAATCCTCTGAACTCGTTGGAAGTACTCCACAGATGCAACAGATATTTCATATGATTGCGGATGTTGCTCCCAGCACCGCTTCTATTCTGATTTTAGGTGAGACGGGGACCGGAAAAGAACTCGTGGCTAATGCTATTCATTGTCAAAGCGACAGGGCATCTATGCCTTTTGTTGCCCTCCATTGTGCTGCCTTGTCAGAAGGGGTATTGGAAAGTGAGCTTTTTGGCCATGAAAAGGGAGCCTTTACGGGCGCCATTCAGTCTAGAAAAGGTCGATTTGAGGTAGCGGATGGAGGCACACTTTTCCTAGATGAAGTAGGCGAGATGAGCTTAAAAGTGCAGGTCAAACTGCTTCGCGTCCTGGAGAAAGGCAAGTTTGAGCGTGTCGGTGGCGAAAAAACCATAAAGGTCGATGTGCGATTAATTGCAGCGACTAACCGAGACCTTGAACGAGAAGTTTCTGAGGGAAGATTTCGGGAAGATTTGTTTTATCGGTTAAATGTTATTACTATCCATTTGCCGCCATTGAGTGAAAGGAGAGAGGATATTCCGCTCCTTTCCAGTTTTTTCGTAATTAAATATACAAAAAAGTATAAAAAGGAAATAAAAGGTTTTACTCCTGAGGCAATGGAGGTATTGTGCGCTTATCACTGGCCGGGGAATGTGAGAGAACTGGAAAATATCGTCGAACGAGCGATTGTGCTCTGTAAAAAAAATATGATATCAGTAGACCACCTGCCAAGAAACATTGTTCCTGAGAAGGACGATATATCAATAATCAAAATCCCTTTAGGCACTTTACTAAGAGATGCCGAAAAGGAAATCATCCAGAAAACACTTCAGATAACCCATGGAAACAAAAAAGAGGCTGCCAAAATACTGGGCATATCAAATAGAAAAATTGAATACAAAGTAAAAGAGTGGCGTTAAAAGCGAAAATTTTTCACACCTTTTTATCCAACGCGCCTCAATTCCCGCAAATTTTTCGCTCATAAAATTTTTTTGCACACCTTCCATTTTTCATATCACAGATACTTTAAGAATCAATTTCCCCTTAAGATGTTAGAAGATTGACACATACACGAACCCTGCCAATTATTACATGCCTATTGGTATGAGAGTTGTTTTATTTCAATACAGTGAGTTTCGGTAATTATTGATCAGCTTTACTTGCCTTGGTTGAATAGTTGCCAAATTTCTAAATTTTATTCATAAAATAACTTCTCTTATGGCAAAGCCAAGTTTGTTAGTGGTAGACGATGACAAAAATGCGCTTGATGGATTGGTAAGGATTTTACAGTGTGATGGATATTCCGTTTCTGGTGTCTTATCAGGTTATGGTGCATTGAAACTATTATCCAACAACAAATTTGATGTCATTATAACGGATATGAATATGCCGGGGATGGATGGACTAACCCTCATTCAGGAAGTAAGAAAAAGGAAAGAGCCAGTAGCAATCGTGATTGTTACTGCCAATAATTTTGTTAAAGCATCCGTCGATGCGGTAAAAAACGTAGCATACGATTATTATTTGACAAAGCCTGTAAATGTAGCGGAGTTAAGGACAGTATTAGAGAAGTTATAGGAAAGACAGTAGTTGAAGACTCAAAACCAGTTATTGTCGAATTCTTGAGAGAGAAGTGTCTGATAGCAGATGTGCTTTGTCGGTTATATATCATCGAAAAGTGTTAGTAATTGTGCGTTTTCTTATTTAACGTAATTTTTATAGAAAGGGAGAAGTGATGAATGTGTCAAAGTTAATGGGATGGGCGACTGCGGTACTGCTTACGGGTATTACAACATATACTGCTGTACCGAATGTTCTTGGTGAAGAAGCGAAACAAACAGCGGCTTGGAATCTTAGTCAGGAAGATCAGGATTTAATCAATGTAACGAATGGTGATATCATGGGAGAACGCTGCAAGGATGGCGCTTGGGAATTTCACCTTTACACGACGGATGGGTATCAGGAGATGGCCAATGGTGAATTGGTGTACGTCTTTGGATATACCCATGCCAAGGGTAGTTTTAAGAATGTGGGAGAAGTGACTACAAAAGAACAGGTGGAACAATTACTAGAACCTGTTAGAGTGCCCAGCGATCCAATTCACCTTTTCGTTGGCGAGAAGGCGCGGATCACATTACATAACACGGGTATGCATTGTACAAACGCAAACTCAGGACTTAATCACGTGGCACATACGATTCATTTCCATGGGCTGGATTTAACTCCTGCAATTGATGGAGTACCTTCTCTGCCGGTGGATCCCGTGCTAGAGCATAAATCGTTTACGTATGAACTTACTCCCCAGTATGAAGGTTCTTTTATGGGGCATTGCCATGTGGACAGTTTCAACCATATTCTAGCTGGCATGTATTTCCCTATAATTATTCATCAAGATAGGACAAAAACGGCCTATGGGTACAAGTATGATCGGGATTATACGCTGTTTTTCAGTGAATTATCTTCCACGGCAAATGAACAGTTGCAGGAGTCAGGCGTTGTTCATGGATTACAGGACTGGAAGGCCGATTATTTTTTGATTAACGGTAGGACGTTTACCGATAATCTTTACCATCCTCGTTCTGTGATAAACGATCCGCGCTCGAGAATCGTTGCATATGAGGACGAAACAGTTCTGCTTCGTTTTATGGCGATTGGCGCTGATCATGTTTTTGCGATCCACCCTCACGGATACCATATGGAGGTGGTTGCGCTGGACGGAAGGAAATTAAAAAGTAGTTATGAGAAGGACACGCTTTGCATTGCGAGCGGCGAAAGGATTGATGTATTAGTAAAGATTCCTCACTTTGCCAGTCAGAGGAAATGTCTATCCTGCAATTTAGGCGCAGGTATAACGATCATGCATGATCACAATCTGCGTGGGATGGTATCAACAGGTAAATATCCTTTGGGCGCTTTGACGATTTTTGATGTGAAAAGCAGAGAAAAGGTAGCACAGCCAGAAGTCCCTGTAAAAGGCAAGCCGTACAATCCATTAGAACATTAATTGGGTTCTTGTAAAATTTCTTTCATGAGATGTTAAATTAAACCCGCGGAAGATTTTTATTAACCTGTTTGGAAAATATTTTTCAAACAGTTGGGGGTAATTCCGAAATATATTTGGGATTATCCCCTATTTTTTTAGTTGATATAAAGCAAATTGATGTTAAACTAATTGGCTAATTGTCGTTTGTTTTTTTCATAGGTAATCGGGAAAATCATTTTTGATAATTTCTACTTTGGTAAAAGCCAATTGAATCAGTAGTCCTATATTCTACAGTTTTTATAGGTGAATTTTTTGATGGTAAAATTTATAGCTATTGTGCTTTGCGCAATTTTGAGCTTTTCTGCCGTTGCGA
>JAGWZR010000166.1 GCA_018968795.1 Planctomycetota bacterium
AAACTAATTTTTTTATCATTTCTGCCTCCATTTATATTGTGTATACAATGTATCACCATAGTAAAAATTTGTCAATATAGAAATATTGTAACAATTTAGTTTTTTGAATAATTTTAATAACAACAATATTTACCACACTGTGTAGGGGCAGGCTTCAAACCTGCCCCCTACGGCTTCTTGAGATAACCAGCGTCTTGACACACTATAACCCTTGTAAGATATGCAAAAACTCCTCAGCGTTGACAAAGCCCGTAATAGTTTTATCCCTGGATATGGTTCCATCCTTATTAATGAACACGATAGTAGGCAATCCTACAATTCCGTATTTCTCCCAAAGCTGCTTGATCTTCGGGTCGTTGGTATTGGTACAGTCAATTTTAATATTCACAAAGTTCTTTAATTCCCTGACAACCTGTGGATCGGCATACGTAATTTTCTCAAATTCCATGCATGCCGCACACCACGAGGCATAAAAATCAATCATCGCCGGCTTGCCTTCCATCCTGGCGTGTTTCAGCCCCTCCTCCTCGCTCAGTACCCAATTAATCTTCTCCTGAGTTGTTACTGATTGGGCTGGAGTTGTGGTCGAGAAAGGGGGTAAAATAAATCCCTTGATCATAAGATGCCCAACAAGAAAGTATGCCCCAAAAATAAAGACTATAAGGCCAAAGGCGCGTTTGGCACGTTGAAAGTTAGTGCTTTCATGAGTCAACCGGTCGAAACCCCCCGCAAATACTGCAGTAACAATCAAAAATAATCCCAAAATAGTAATAAAGGCGCTCTCTGAGATAATGAACCCTAGATAATAAAGCGCTGCCCCAATTAAAAGGAGCCCAAATATCCTCTCCACCGTCTCCATCCAAAATCCTGATTTTGGGAGGGCCTTTATTGCGCCCGAGAATGTTCCTAACACAATCAAAAGCACGCCCAGTCCCCAGGCAAATACAAACAACATCCAGAATCCCAGGAATTTATTCCCCGTGCTGGCGATATAGACCAACAAACTAGCCAGGGCAGGGCCGATACATGGCGAGGCCACAATTCCTGAAACCAATCCCATGATAAAAACTCCGACAAAACCCTTTCCCGTCTTTGTCCCCAGTCGATCCGAAATAAAAGAGGGTACCCTCAGGTAATACACTCCAAACATACTCATGGCAAGTGCAACAAAAACCGCCACGACAAACCCGATAACCCATGGGCTTTGCAAGGCTGTGCCAAACAACGCCCCTGTTGAAGCGGCAACCACACCCATAGCGGCATACACAATGGATATGCCCAGGACATAAATCAGCGAAAGGAAGAATGCCGTTAGGGGTTTCCTGCCCGTGGTTTGGTCTCCTGCTGTCTGTCCACCAATTACAGCCACGGTAATTGGTATCATGGGGTACACGCATGGGGTAAAACTGAGTCCCACGCCCACCAAAAAAATAATGACGAGGGATACAAAAATTCCCCGGCTTTCAATAGTCTTTTGAAAACCACTAGCCTCGATTTGTTTTTCGGGTTTTGGAACCGTAGGCTTTTCTTCTTCTCGTGATGCGCCTATGCCCCATTTGGCAAGCTCCACCTGTACTGGCAGCGTAAACTCCTCTATCTTAGGTGGAAAGCAGATTTTATCGGAGCATCCCTGATAATGCGCCCTAAGCTTTATATTATATGGACCAACCGGAATATCCTTTGATACCTGAAGGAACGACTTCACCTCTACTTGGTTTTCATAGGACTCAACTTCTTTCTCCAGAAATTGGTCGTACTTAATCTTTCCTGCGGGAAGCTCTGTGGAAACCACCGTGAATCGGGCATCATCTCCACTTTCTAACTTAATTTGATCCTTGTAAACATGATGGTTGGGTGCAATTGTGATGGTAACCGTAACGGGTATAAGACCACCAGCAGGAATATTATCCTTTAAAAGAGTGGCATTTAATTTAAATGGAGAAGTTTCTCCGGAGGTTATCAGAGGAAACAAGAACAATATAAAAGCAATAAGAAATAAACCTTTCGTAAAGAAACTTTTCTTCATGGCGTCTTCTCCCTTGTTAAATCAGAAATAAGATTCGTAATTGCCTCTGAAACCATTTTTTCATGCTGTTCAGCCGTTTCTGCCCTTCCATATTTTTGGACTATTTTATCCCATCCTGGTGTTCCATAATATTGATGGCATCCTATGCAGAGGCCCTCTCTTTCAACAAGATTTCGCTCCTCTTGACTCAATGGTCTGTCCTCAGGGAGGGACATATTCTGGGTTTGTTTTCCACCTCTCGTGACCAGTTGGTCCAATGCATAGGGGAAATTCTCTATTTTTGGAACCTGCCACTTTCCTGTTATAGCATCGGGAATATCCCCATATACCCCTTTTGACAAGTCTTGGAACATCGGGCTATCCCCCAAGAGCTTCTGGGCGCTCCTTGAATTAGCAGTTCCATAGCCTATGGCCTTAGGATTTACATGACAATCTTCACAGGTTCGAGCAACAAGACTTGTAGCGTGCGGTTGTAGGGGCGCTAAGTTCGGAGAATTATGTCCGCTGGAAGTGGTGTAAAACTTATTTAACGTTTTGATATCCCCTTTTTCATCTATAAAAGTATTAAAGACCTGACAGCCCGGTACAACAGGAGATACCTTCCCCCTAAGATTGATTCCCAGAATGGGGTTTTCCCATCTCATGAAGGATCTGTTCTCGATAGATAAGTCACCCGTTTCTTTCGTAACAGTTTGTCTCCCTGTTTTGGGATCGAGTTTTTTTGATGTAATTATCCAGTCAGTACCCTTAACCCTTCTATCATATCTCATATGGCAGCCGTAGCATTGGGGCGCCCATGTAGCATGGCAGGCATAACACTCCATCTTTTCTATGTGCACATGAATTGTTGACATGGCGACTTTTCCCTGTTGCGTTTTAAATGTATCAGTTAACTTTATGTTTTTAAGCAAGGGGATCATGTGTCTTTTCCCTGTGTAACGACTTACCAGATATGCGTTGTCTCCTTCCTTCAGCCGGTTATTCGTAACATTTCCCTTTGAAGTCAAAAGATATTCTTTGTTACCACTCTTATAAATTCCCCTACTCCCCTCAAGAGTCACCGGTGTTCCATATCCGACGGGGAGTTCCCATGGATACTTTTCAGGCGTCCCGTGGCAATCATAGCAACTGATTTCCACCTGATAAAATGTCACAGGATAGATATTACCGTCCCCGTGAACGTCAATAGAAGTATGGCAATCTGCACACTGCATTCCTCTTTCAAAATGCACATCTTTTCTTACATGCAAATATTCTTTGGTAAATAGAGGCTCTTGAGGTTCTGCGTGCTCATCAAACGGCGGCGCTTCACCACCCTTTACATAGTCATATTCAAACATCCCGCTGAAGGTTGTCCCGGTTCTTTTTCCCCTTGTATGGCAGTGGGAACATTGGGCTGCGGGGATAGCTGTGGTAATTTGGTGATGGAGCGGATGTGGTCTTGTGCCGTTGTTTTTAATAGTTGGGTCACTACCCTCATATTTGGCGTTATTACCATAAAGCACATGGCATGCAGCACAGCCGGAGGCACGCAGGTCTCCTCTGGAATTTCTTCCTTCACCCCACACATGGCACCTGGCACACTGCTTTCTGTGAATATCTGCGAAGCTCGCCTTCTCTTCCGAGGCGAATACTTTCACAGACCCTTCAAAATCTGGAATCTCCTGCACTTTTTCAAGTCGCCTTAAAAAACCCAATTTTAAAGCCTTGCCAACCCATTCCTTGTATTTTTCAGAACCCACTCTTGGAACCGGGCCATCCGGATCATCCATATCAAAATCGGCATAGGGAAAAGTGCCTTTTGGTATCACCCCGTTGGAAGACAAGATTTTATTCGTCTTGCCTGTCTCCAAGGACGCCAATGCCCTTGACATTCTATAGGTATAATCTATGCCAGTATCCCCAGAAAGGTCGGATGAGACAGTGGGGTTGGAAAGTAGCTCGCCACCAACAGCCTTTGTAAGAGATTTTCCCATTAGTGTCGTAATGCTCCCCTTGCTATCATGGCACTTAGCACAACCCTTTCCTTGGTGGAGCACCCACATACTTGATGGATTTGGAATAAGACCGTTGTGGGCTTTTTCTTTTTCACTCGATGAAGGATACCCTTCGTGGCAGATAGCACATTCATAACCAGATCCCTTCCCATATTGCTTTTTAGCAAATCCAATTAAAAAGGGCTGCATATTGTCATTAATAGTCTCGATTCCTTCGTGACATGACAGACATCCTTTTTCTTCAGATGCTTGTATGCCTTGTATTAAGGTATTTCCGATGGGAGGACTGATATTGTTCCGTAGGTCAGGAACCCCGGCACATCCTCCAAGCATTGATTCAAAAATAGCAGCAACTACCACGAAAAATAAGTTTTTCCTACTCATGTATTTCACATCTTCATTCAGTCTTGTTGCTTTTGTATTGACGGGCACGGAACTGTTCCAAATGAACAAAATACGCAACAATGCCCTTTATTTGGCCTTAATCTTGATTTGCAATTTTCACATTCATAAAAATATTGACAGACATCTGTTGGCATCGTTTCTTCTTTCTGATGTCCACAATTAGGACAGGTAATTATTGACTTTAAGATAACCGCTTTTTTCATTAATATTTCAAGATGCTGGCTTAACTATTTCTTCCTGAAAGCTATTTTTTATTTCAACAAATTTTTTATTATGTTCCATAAAAACAATACTGATATCAGGGTCAAAATGGAAACCTATTTCTTCTTTAATAATAGATTCTGCTGTTTCTTGACCAAATGCTTCTTTATAAACTCTTTTTGACACTAATGCGTCATAAACATCCGCGAGCGCCATAATTCTCGCAGAAAGCGGAATTCCTTCACCCTTGAGACCTTCAGGATATCCTGTTCCATCCCATTTTTCGTGATGATAATGGGCAATATCACGCCCCATTTGCAGAAAGGTCGGCCCCTTGAGTACCTCTGCTCCAATTAATGTATGGGTTTTCATTACGGCCATTTCATCTGGTGTAAGTCTCGCAGGTTTTAAAAGAATCCTATCCTCGATTCCAACTTTTCCAATGTCATGAAGTGGACTTGAATAATAAACATTTTCAATAAATGTGTCGTCAATTAACTCCTTATATTTTTCTTGCACTGAAAGTATTTCAGCAATGAAACGGCAATAATTCTGTATCCTGAATAAATGTTTCCCGGTTTCCTTGTCTCTTTTCTCAGCAAGGTCGGCAAGTTTTCTCATCATGAGATATTGAAGCATTTCATTCTCTTTTTGCTTTACAGAGATTGAATATAAAGAACTAAAGTGTCCTAAAAGTGTCCTTATAATATCTGCATCATATTGATCAACATCATTTTCATAATTAAAAAACACAAGAGAACCTTCCTCTAATCCGCTGAATCTGTACACTATGAAATTTTTTATTATTCCAACCTTTTTTCTTATCTCATCGCTAAATCTTTCCTGGTACTTTTCTA
>JAGWZR010000167.1 GCA_018968795.1 Planctomycetota bacterium
ATGGATTGGTAGACCAATTAGGTTATCTGGAAGATGCCATTGGTTTAACGAAAAAAATGGCAGGACTTACAGAGACAACCATCGTGAGATATGAAAAGCGCCACGGCCTATCCGACCTGTTCGGCTTGATGTCTAGAAAGCTTTTCCAAAGTAATACCATTAAGCTGGACATCTCTCAATTTCAAGAACAGGCTGATATCAAACCTATGTATCTTTGGACTGGTCATTCCAAGAGTGAATAAGCTTGATACATATCACCTGAAATATCGTGCAACTGAACACTGTGTCTGGAAACTATAACCTGCCACATATGCGGTAGTCAAATTATTCAACGAAATAAGTGATTGCTATTACGGGAAAAATAAAACGCAACTTTTTATAATTTTATGGTACGTGTTCGTTTTGCACCTTCTCCTACAGGTCTTTTACATATCGGCAATGCACGCATGGCCATTTTCAATTGGCTATTCGCAAAACGGCATAATGGCGTCTTTATCTTAAGAATTGAAGATACAGATGCTACACGTTCTGATAAAAAGTACATGGATCGGCTCATTGAAGACCTCCACTGGTTAGGATTAACATGGCAGGAAGGCCCCGATGTCGACGGTCAATACGGTCCATACCTGCAGTCAGAACGTTCGCATATCTATCGTGACTTCTGTCAAAAATTTTTAAAAGAAGACATTGTATACCGTTGCTATTGTACACCCGAAGAGTTGGAAGAACGCAGGCGGATTGCTAGACTAACTGGCAGACCCCCACGATATGATAATCGTTGCCGAGAATTAACTGATAAACAGAAAAAAGCCTTTGAAACTTCCGGCTTGAGTTTCACCATTCGTTTTAAAGTGCCGGACGAAGTAGTTATTTTCGATGACCTGATCCGAGGCGCTTGCCAATTCGACATGAGCCTGATTGGAGATTTTGTGATTATAAGATCGGATGGAACACCTTCTTTCCACTTTGCCGTTGCTGTAGATGATACCCTGATGAATATTACCCACATCATCCGTGGGGAAGACCATTTATCAAACACACCGTGCCATATAGTACTTTTCAACGCTTTGAAGAGAAAACCTCCACAATTCGCTCATCTCTCGCTCACGATGGGCGCAGACCGAACCCTGCTGAGTAAACGGCATGGAGCATTTTCTATCTCGGAATACCATAAATCAGGCTATTTACCAGAGGCGCTCCTAAACTATATGATGTTGTTAGGATGGGCACCAAAAAATAAAAAAGAAAAATTTACTGTAGAAGACATTATTAATACGTTTGAAATACGAGATATGAGCAAGGCATCCTCCGTGTTCGATCAGCAAAAATTGGATTGGTTGAGTGGACAATACATTCGAGAAGCTGATCCGGAAAGGATTACAAACATGTCGATACCTTATTTGCAGTCCGTTGGTTTCATTTCTACCGATGAAAATAAAATTGATAGAACCAAACTAAAATTAATCGTAGATACGGTAAGAACCAATATGTCCTGCGTGTCTCAAGTCGTCCAGGAAGTAGATATCTTTTTCAAAGACGCTGTAGTCAGCGAAAAACATGTTGAGTTTTTATCATCCGAGATATCACAATCTGTACTTTTGTCCTTCTCCGCAAAACTCTCAAAATTGGACACCCTCTCTTCTGAAGTTTTTAAGGAGGTCTTAACGGCTGTGCAAAAGGAAACAAAGATAAATGGCAAAGGGCTTTATATGCCGATTCGTATTGCCTTAACTGGTCGAGAACGCGGTCCGGAACTCTATTGCATTGTCAATATTTTAGGCGTTCATACTTGCAGGAAGAGGATCGAACGATTTCTTTTGGTAAAAAGTAGACAATTGTTTAGCAGTGAATCTACACAGAAGACTATTTAGAGCTTAAAGCAGAAGAAGAGAATTATGGCATTAAAATTTTACAATTCCTTAACCAAAAAAAAAGAAATTTTTACACCGCTGCACGAAAGCCGTGTTAACATGTATGTATGTGGTCCTACGGTTTATGATCATCCCCACATCGGACATGCCAAGAGCTATGTTAGTTTTGATGTAATTGTCCGTTACCTTAGATATTTAAGCTATAAGGTACGCTATGTCCAAAATATTACAGATGTTGGGCATCTGACTGACAACGCTGATACCGGTGAGGACAAGATTGTTAAGCGTGCACAAAGAGAATGTGTAGAACCTGCGGAACTTGTCGAAATATATACGCGAAGCTATTTCGAAGACATGGATGCACTCAACAACATAAGACCTGATATTTCGCCACGAGCAACCGCTCATATTCCTGAACAAATCGAACTTGTGGAAAAGTTGATTGAAAAAGGATTTGCTTATGTGTCAAAAGGTTCTGTTTACTTTGATGTCCAAAAATTTAAGGAATACGGAAAACTCTCCGGTCGAAAACAAGAAGAGCTTGATGCTGGCGCCCGAATAGAAATAAATCCTGAAAAACGGTATCCTTCTGATTTTGCCTTGTGGAAAAAGGCGGAACCTGACCACATCATGCGGTGGAAAAGTCCATGGGGGGAAGGTTTTCCCGGGTGGCATCTTGAATGTTCTGCCATGTCAATGAAGTACCTTGGACAGACATTAGATATACACGGAGGCGGACTGGAGAATGTCTTTCCACATCACGAGTGTGAAATTGCGCAGAGCGAGGCAGCGAATGAACTGCCCTTTGTGAGATACTGGATTCACAATAACATGGTTACCGTAAACGGCCAAAAGATGGGAAAATCGCTGGGTAATTTTATTACCCTGAAGGATGCCTTTAAAAAGTATCATCCGTTAACCATACGGTTTTTTATCCTTACTACACACTATCGTAGTCCGCTTGACTTTAGTAATGAAGCGTTAGACGCTGCAGACAAAGGCATTGAACGCCTGCACAACACCGTCAAATCCATGAGGGAGCGGTTGCACTATGCAAAGGACGGTTCAACACCACCCAATATCTATGAAAAATTAGCACAATATAGAAAGGTATTTCTAGAGGCAATGGACGAAGACATCAATACCTCAGGCGCTATTGCCGTCCTTTTTGATTTATCAAAGGAAGTTAATACATTGCTCAGCTCTGACCAGGAAATTAGTAGAAAATGCCTGGAAGACATTGATGCGCTCTACCAGCAACTCGGAGGGGATATCCTGGGTATAATACCTAAAACCTTTGAATCGAAACAAAAGAGTGAAATGGACGTTCTGGGGAATGTTATGGAAGTACTCATTGATACTCGCAATGAGCTGCGTAAGGCGAAACAATGGCAATTATCCGACTTTATCCGCAACAAACTTTTAACAATTGGTATCACCCTTGACGATAGACCAGATGGTACAACATGGAAAAAAATAAAATGATTACATTAAAAGAGGTTAAAAAACATCCGGACGTTAAAGTATACATCAAAAAAGCAAATGATTTTTTAGGGGTAATCGGTTACACGGAACATGGGGAGCGTCATGGAAATTATGTGGCGAAGAATGCCCGTAGAATTCTGCATGATCTTGGACATGACGCAAATACCTGTGAACTTGCAGCAATTGCCGGATATATTCATGACATCGGGAATGTTGTTAGTCGCTATTCGCATCCTGCAAACAGCGCTTATCTGGCAACCCAGTTTTTAAAAGAATTGGGAATGCCTGTGGAAGATAGGGTCATAGTCATGAGCGCTGTAGGAAATCATGACGAAGGGGCATGTGACATTGTAAGCCCCGTATCAGCCGCGCTCGTCATTGCGGACAAGTCCGATGTCCATCGGTCGAGGGTGCGCAGTGTAAAGGAGATTAAATTTGATATTCATGACCGGGTCAATTATGCCGTAACAAAATCCAAACTTCACATAAATATTCCAAAAAAGAAAATGATTACCTTAAAGCTCGCTATTGATAAGGAAATCTCCGATATGGTGGAATACTTTGAGATCTTTACTGCTCGCATGGTTGCCTGCCGCCGCGCCGCCAAGCTCCTTGGATGCACGTTTAATGTAGAAGTCAACGGTTCTCCATAATTTTATTCTAACTCATTTCCCCATGTAATTTCCCTACGAATTCTGCCTTAGATTGCAAATAACCTTGGAAAGACAAATTAATTGTTCCAGACTCAAAACCTCGCCTCTTACCCGTTCATCCAATTGCATGTTTCGAATAATTCCTTTTAAATCTTCTCGTAAAATATTCGGTAATTTTAAATTTTCAAGACTATTGAGCAACGTCTTACGCCGGGATGTAAATATGGCGTGAATGATTTTTTTAAAAAACGAGTAATCAGTTATTCTCCCTGAAAATTTCTCTTTGTGAACAGATACCTTAACAAGGGCAGAATAAACCTCCGGTCTTGGCCAGAATACTCCGGGAGACAAGGTCTTAACAATCTCCACTTTTGAAAATAGTTGCGTGATTATAGACAAAATGCCGTATTCCCTTGTGCCCGGGATTGCCGCCATGCGTTCCGTAATTTCCTTCTGAAGCATCAGCACCATTAACTTAACAGGCAGGTCACTTTCCAAAAGATTGATAATTACTGGCGTGCTGATATTGTACGGCAAGTTGGAAACTACTTTTATGCTGGTTTGATTGTATTCTCGGAGCCAGTTGAGTATCAAGGTGGGAATATCGGGATTCAGTTCGTGCTTTGTTTTTAAAATGTTTACATTAACAAGGGTAACATTTTTATACAATTTTAAAATATCAGATGCCATTCCAAATAACTTCCTATCCACCTCGACTGTAAACACATGTCGACTCCTCTCTGCCAATAATCTTGTTAATCCACCAGTCCCTGTACCGATCTCCAGGATAACGTCATTTTCATTTAGTTCTGCAATATCGGGAATAGATAACAGGGTATTTTGATCGATGAGGAAATTTTGGCCAAACCTTTTATTAGGCGTAATCCCTCTCTGGCTGAAAATCTGCTTCAATACGGCTGGTGTGTGTGGTATGAAGTTTATTTCTTTTTCTGACATGAGTATTAATTAAGTTAGGACACAGATTTTCGCAGATACACGCAGATAACTACTTTTAATAACAATTAAATACATCTAAGAAATTATTACCTTAATTCTGCCAATTTTTTGAAATATCCTGAAAATCAGTGTTTGTCTGTGTCTGGAATGGAAATTATATTATCACTTCGCCTTCCTGCCGCCAAGCTGGATCAACGATACACAAGAATTTTAAATCGCTTTGCCCTATATTTTTTATACATTGCAATGAATTCGGCAGGATGTAAACAGCTTGACCTGGCAGAACTTTCGCTGACTCATTATCGATATGCATAATACCTTCCCCTTCTAAAATGTAATATACCTCTGAATTCTTTAATTTGTGCCAGTATGAAGTTTCACATGGTTTAACGACGGCATGTGCTAAGCTATAGCGAAGGGCTAACTCTTCTTTGTCTGGGTGCAAAAGCTCACGGAGAATAATATTATCACCAGCGATAAACTCTGCACATTTTTG
>JAGWZR010000168.1 GCA_018968795.1 Planctomycetota bacterium
CCCCTCTTCTCTCTTTCTTCTTATTTTCTAAAGTTTTTTCTCTGTAAAGCTCTGTGATAAAGTTTTTGGCAATATTGGCATTGGAAAGGGGATTGTATGAAAATAAACAAAGCATCGGAACCTTGCGGCATGATGGAAGTGCTTATGGAAGCCATCAAGAGGGAACAGGAGTCTTACGACTATTACTATCGTGCTTCATTACAAGCTGCAAAGCCTGCTACACGGAAGATGTTGTTAAGCCTGGCCGAGTGGGAGAAGGGGCATATCGATGAGCTTACTAATCACGTGATGGAACTGAAGGCACAGATGGAGATCGATAGGGCTATTACTGGCGGTTTGTAAGCATATAATTTACTTTGGATACAGACGAACGCAGATTATGAGGATATTAATAAAAATTTGTAGTTGATCTGTGAAAAGCTGTGTCCTAATTTCAGGTGGATAAAATTATGGATATTAAGCGAGAAGATTTACTGCGACTATATTATTATCTTAAATTGACGCGAAGGCTGGAAGACCGGGTTACATCGCTTTATCATCAGGGAAAGATATTGGGCGGTGCATGGACGAGTAACGGCACAGAGGCGGTTTCTGTTGGGTACGGCTACGCCCTCGAAAAGAATGACATTGCAGCGCCTTATTTTAGGGACATGGGGGTCTTCTTGATTCGAGGTATTACGGCAAAGCGTATCATGGCTCAGTACTTTGGTAAGAAAACGGGTGTTACGGGCGGGAAGGAGGGAAATGTCCACATTGGGGATTTGAATTTCGGTGTCTTAGGTTTTCCCAGCCATCTGGCTGATAATTATCCTGTAGGGACGGGTGCTGCGCTTGCCTTTAAAATACGCGGTGAAAAGAGGATTGCGGTTGCTTGTACCGGGGATGGTGGGACGAGCCGCGGTGATTTTCATGAAGCGATGAATTTTGCCGCCACAAGAAAATTACCAATTGTATTCATCTGCAATAATAACCAGTATGCTTATTCTACACCATTACAGTTGCAGATGGCTATTAAAGATATTGCGGAACGCGCCCTGGCTTATAGTATGCCAAGTAAGGTCGTGGATGGAAACAATGTGGTGGCAGTTTATACGGCAGCAAAGGAGGCGTATGAGATAGCAAGAAATGGTGGCGGGCCAACATTCATAGAATGTAAAACCATGAGGATGCACGGCCACTCTGAGCATGACAGTGCAAAGTATGTTCCAAGAGAGTTGTTGGAAGAATGGAAGAAGAAGGATCCAATCTTAAATATGGAAAAATATTTATTGGAAAATAAATTTACCAAAAAAGAGGAATTAGATGATGTTGATGTACGGGTTAAAAAGGAGATTGAAGATGCTGAGTCATTTGCAGAGCAGAGTCCTTATCCCGATTCAGAGGATGGCAAGAAAGGTCTCTATGCGACACCTGTGGAAGGGGAGGAGAGAGTATGAGAGAAATTACCTATCTTGAGGCAATCAAAGAGGCGTTGGACGAGGAAATGACGCGAGACCCCAGCGTTTTTATTCTAGGTGAAGATGTAGGGGTATATGGTGGGGCATTTCGTGTAACAGAAGGATTTTTTGAGAAATACGGAGACTGGCGTGTCCTGGACACGCCATTATCAGAATCCGGCTTTACGGGCGCTGCCATTGGTGCTGCGCTTGTTGGCATGAGGCCTGTGGTGGAGATGCAGTTTGCCGATTTTATCTCGTGTGCCTTTGATCAACTGGTAAACGTAGCTGCAAAAAATCATTACCGCTGGGGGGCTGCTACTCCCATTGTTGTACGGGCGCCGTATGGTGGGAATATACATGGTGGGGCATTCCACTCACAGTGTATAGAGGGGTTCTTTTTCAATGTGCCTGGACTTAAAATCGTAGCGCCTTCCACAGCGTATGACGCCAAAGGATTATTAAAGGCGGCAATCCGGGATAACGACCCTGTCATTTATTGTGAGCATAAGTATCTCTACAGACGTATAAAGGACTCCATCCCTGAAGAGGATTATGTCGTTCCTATTGGTAAGGCTCGAATAGCTCTGGAGGGTAAAGATGTATCTATCATTACTTATGGCGCAATGGTCCATACCGCACTTGAGGCGGCACAGACCCTTAAGGAAAAGGGAATTTCTTGTGAAATTATTGATTTGAGAACTATCCTTCCGTTAGATAAAAAATCAATATTTGATACGGTTAAAAAGACAAACAAGGTTGTCGTATTACATGAGCAGACCAAAACTGGTGGGGTTGGTGCCGAGGTATCATCTTTGATTAGTGAATATTGTTTTGATTATTTGGATGGTCCCGTTATTCGTATTGCTGCCCCTGATACGCCAGTGCCATACAGTGCGCAGATGGAAGAGGCTTTTATTCCTCAGACAAAGGATATCGTTTCTGCGGTAGAGAAACTAATGAGCTATTGATTAGGAGGATATTTGAATATGCCTGTTGATGTGATTATGCCGCAAATGGGCGAAAGTGTTGTTGAGGGAACCATCCTGAAATGGCTTGTGCATGAGGGGGATCGTGTTGAAAAGGAACAGCCTATTGTGGAAATCAGTACGGACAAGATTGATACGGAAGTGCCGTCGCCTGTTAGCGGTATCGTGAGAAAGATTCTTTATTCTGAAGGCAAGACACTGCCTGTACAGGCGATCATTGCTGAGATTGAAGCCGTTGAACAGAAAGAGGCTGTGAGTGTACCTGGAGAAAAATCTGGAGTTGTGAAGAAAGTTGAAAAAGCCGAGGCGGTAAGAGAAATTGAAAAAGTGGAAGAAGCGGAAAAGAGGTATTCACCCTTGGTGCGAAAATTGGCCAAGGAATATAACGTTAATTTAGAAGAGATAAAGGGTACTGGAGAAGGAGGACGGGTTACGAAAAAAGATATTATGGATTATGTAGCCTCAAAGCCGAGTGTCCTTATAACTTCTTCTGTAGAAGCTGAAAAGAAAATTTTTGAGAAAGAAATACTTATCCCATTAAGTCCGAAAAGAAAAATTACAGCCGAACGAATGGTACAGAGCAAGCGGACGGCGGCACATGTAACGACAGTATTTGAGGTTGATATGACAAAGGTTGCTCGATATCGCGAACTAAATAAGGACAGTATGAAAAAAGAAGGTATGCATCTTACGTATCTTCCATTCATAACACTTGCCACGGCGCGTGCTCTTAAAGAATATCCCATACTAAATGCCTCGTGGACGGATGAGGGTATTGTGCAGAAAAATTATATTAATATGGGTATTGCAGTGTCCCTCGAAGACGGGCTGATAGTTCCGGTGATAAAGGATGCTGATAAGAAAGACCTGTTACAGCTATCGCGGGAAATTCAGGATATTGCCCTGCGTGCGCGCACAAAAAAGTTAAAATCTGAAGACGTTCAGGGTGGGACGTTTACCATAACAAATTATGGTCTTAATGGCAGTTTGTTTGGAACGCCCGTTATCGTACTGCCGCAGGTGGCAATATTGGGTGTTGGCGCTGTTGTCAAGAGACCTGTCGTCATAGAGGATGCAATTGCGATTCGATCTATGGTGTATCTTAGCCTTTCGTTTGATCATCGGGTTATGGATGGCGCCAATGCCGATACGTTTCTTCGCAAGATAAAGGAGATTTTAGAAGGATGGGAGGTCTCTGTTCATGAGAAGAAAGTGTCTTCTCCTCCAACTGGATACGGTGGAGTATGGTGAAGCCTGGGAGTTCCAAAAAACACTGCTAGCGGCGAGGATTTCTGAGAAAACAGAAGATTGTTTTATCCTGCTTCAACATCCACCAACTTTCACCTTTGGACGCAGATACAAGGAAGCCAATCTGGTATCGAATAAGGAATATTATGAGAATATAGGCTTTGCTGTTTATAAAACGGATAGAGGCGGATTGGCTACGTATCACGGTCCAGGCCAGGCAGTTGGTTATCCCATCATAAAGATGAATGACTACACAAGAGATTACTACCAATATCTGCGGATGCTGGAAGAGTTGATGATAAGGACATTGGCAGACTTTGGCATTGCAGCCGGACGTAATGAAGGATACACGGGCGTCTGGGTAAATCAGGCAAAAATTGGTTTTATTGGTGTTCGGATTGCCTTGGGTTATGCCATGCATGGGTTTTCTCTTAATGTGAACAACGATTTGTCTCAGTTTAATTACATAACGCCGTGCGGAATTCAGGGAGTGAGGATTACCTCTATCCGGAAATTATTAAGCGAGAGTGTAAACATTGAGGAGGTCTATGACAAGCTAGTAAGTCATTATTCGGATATATTTCAAACGCAAATGGTGCCTATAGAAATGGATGCAGTGATGCAAAGGATAGGTTCTAAAAAAAATTTACGATTTTGTCTTTTGCAGGAATGATACTTGACCGGCTAGTCGCTCATTTATGAGTATCCTCATTTTATGATTAAACCAGAAGATACAAATACAAAGGATAGTCAAAGTAAGATTCTCGAAGATGGCATAAAAGAAGGGATTTTTGGCAGTATAAAGGACAGGGAGATAGACCATATAGATTACGATCGATGGATGGGAGGGCCGCGAGGGCCTGAAAAGATAACATTTAAGGATGGCAGTGTGATAATGTTTAAATGTGACATACGGCATTATTGGATGGCCGATAATCCTGACACGCCAATTCGAGAGGCAATTGTCTACCAAATTGATAAGATTGTAGGGCTTGGATTAGTGCCCAAAACAATGGTGATTGATGACACAATCACCAACGTACGATACGATGGCTCGGTTCAAGAGTGGATTAAAGATGCCAAAGATGGGTATCAGATAGAAAAGTTTACAGCCGAAGAGAAGAAAGATTTTGAACGTTTAAAGGTATTTGATTTTGTGATCGGGAATAGCGATAGACACTTGGGGAATGTGTTGTTTACTAACGATGGTAAGATGCATGCTATAGATCACAATGCATGCCTTATTATTTCTAAGGACGAGGATGTTTTATCTTTTCCAGATTCGATAATAATTTTCTTTAGCAGGAATGTTGTTCATGATATGCCGCATATCGTAGACATTATAGAAAAGTTTTATGACAACAAAGAAAAAATATTGGGCTTGATAGAGAAATATATACACGATAATACAGAACTCGCTAAATTGATGGTAGAATCGAGGATTAATTATTTATATAAGATGTTAAAAAAGGATACGCCATTTCCAAGAAAATACTTGGAGTGGAGGAATGGGTTGAATGAGGAAGTGCAAAATATTCTGAGAAGAAAGAAATAACCCTAAAATGTCAAAATCGACTTTCTTATGCGACGTGTTTTTAAAATTTGAATTTTGTCTAATCTTGCATCACAAATCGTAAATCTTAGATCGGAAATGGCAAATTATATCATGCGCCCAAAGTGGTTGAAGGTAAAGTTACCTAGCGGTAAAAATTTCAATGAGATAAAAGGTGTTTTGCAGGAGAAAGAACTTCATACAGTATGTGAA
>JAGWZR010000169.1 GCA_018968795.1 Planctomycetota bacterium
TGGTCGCCTCCAGGCAGCGCATTGTTCAGCGAAGCTTCGTACAGCCCGCTCTGGGCCATCACTGTCAGCGAGCTGAACAGCGGTATCAATGGGTTTGGATTTGCGCTTAAGTTTATGCTCCCGTTGCCTGCGAAGTACAGTTGCGCCTGCGCGATGTTATCCAATTGCCTGCTCTGGGTCTCCGAATTGAAGGCGGCAAGGAGGTTATTGCCGGGATAAACCTTCAGGTACTGCACGTACGGGCTCGCAACGAACACCTGCCTTGTGTCAAAGATGTACGGGTCTATGTTGTCCATGTACGTCGCTGTGCCCGATGTGTGGTTGAATTCGCTTGCAAATGTTAATGCTATCGCTGCAGGATTCGATTGCGCAATGCCCTGGATCGTGACTGGCGCCTCCAACGGCGACGGGAACAGGACCGCAAGGACAGCTATCGCAGCAACCAGTGCAAAACCCCTCACAAAAAGTATCCTGTGATTTGCGTCAACCATCTCGAACTCGATGTCCTTCCTGTACGGCTTTGCTATCCCAAGCTTCTTCACCAGCGAGAAATGGACGAAGATTAGCGCGATCATCGCGAAAGGTATTATCACGGAGTGCAGGCCCAGAACCTGCGGCGAGTTCAGCGGATTCACGAACCAGCCCAGCCCAGCCCCGTTCCAGAAGTCAGCTCCTTGCAGCGATCTCCATTGCGATGAGAAATCGCCCCTGAGCCCGAATCCGAACTCCGCCTGTATCAACGAGATGAAGAGCAGAAGGCTCCCAAGCATCCAGACAAGCCTCCTTGTGGACCTGAACGCGGATGTCGAGAATGCGACGAACGCATGGAGGACCAGGATGAATGCGAACGCCTCTGCGGCCCAGAGGTGAACGCTGCGCATGAGAATGCCCAGCGGGTCCGTCTGCCACCACTGCTGCCCGAAGAAGAGCATCACTATGCCTGTAAGGGCCAGCACCACGAAGCATGTCAGCAGCAGGAAGCCGAACGAGTAGAAGAACCTGTTTGCGTAGGAAGGGACCTTATGTATCATCATGCCTGAGGAGAAAGACCTCATCAGGTCTAGCATCGAGCTTTGAGCCATGCAATCGCTTGTGAATATCTAGTAAAAATACGCCCTTAAATATCTATCCGGCATCAAAAGCGTTTAATAGAAGCGTTTCCAAAGAATGCTATCGCGAATGCAAACCCTCAAAGAGTGAAATTGATGGCCAACGCTGTCCTGTATAGCGGAGGAAAAGACTCCACGCTTGCCCTCCACAAAACTGTGGAGATGGGGATAAAGGTAGACCTCCTGATAACCATGATAAGCAGGAATGCCGACAGCTACATGTTCCACCATCCGAACATAAGGCCCACAAGGCTGCAATCGGAATCGATGGGCATAAAGCAGGCATTCTACGAGACAGAGGGCGAGAAGGAGGAGGAGCTCAAGGACCTTGAGCGCGCTCTCAAGGAGAACGACGCCAGGCTGCTGGTCACAGGAGCAACCTACAGCAGGTACCAGGCCGACAGGATAGACATCATCTGCAAAAAGCTCGGCATAGAGCACCTTGCGCCGATATGGCACATAGACCCTATGGAGGAACTGGCATACCTTAACAGCAACTTCAATGCGATAATAACGTCTGTGTCTGCTGAAGGGCTTGACGAATCGTTTCTAGGAAAAAGGATAGACAAGGAGATGATAGGAAGGCTCCAGGAAGCGAACAGGAAATACGGCATAAACATGCTCTTCGAGGGCGGCGAAGCCGAAAGCTTCGTGCTCGACGCTCCATTGTTCAAAAAAAGGATAGAGGTGCTCAAGGCGCACAACGAATGGAAGGGCAATTCAGGCGCATACATAATAGACGATGCAGGGCTCGCTGACAAATAGACTTAAAATATTTGGTTGCAAGCATGTTACCATGTATGACTTCTCGGAGTTCTCGAAATACGCAGAGAATCCTATAGAGGAAGAGGACGTAGTCGCAGAAAGGCTAGAGGCGCACGGCAAGAAGGTGCTCAAGCTCAACAGGGGGGATCCCGCAGTCTACTTCCCGACAATGAAATACATGATAGACGCGTATGTCAGGGCGCTGAGGGAGGGAAACACAAGGTATTCGGATCCCATGGGAATAAAGCCATTGAGGGAGGCCGTGGCAAGCAGGTACAGGAGAATGTACAATACCGAAGCAGAGGCTGACGACGTTGTAATAACGAACGGGGTCAGCGAGGCGCTGATGTTCATCAATTCGGTTCTGGTAAACAGGAACGACAAGGCTGTCTTCTTCAGGCCGTACTATCCACTGTACATACCTGACCTGAAGATAAACGGAGGAAACCCCATAATAGAGAGATACAGCGAGGAGAGGAACTGGGACATAGACACTGACAGCCTTGAAAGGGCACTAAAGAAGGATCTGAAGTCGAGGAAGAGGCTCAAATACCTTGTCATAACCAATCCGAACAATCCCACTGGCACGGTTCTTGAGCCAAGCGCGCTCAAGGAGCTCATAGAGATAGCAAAGAATCATGGGATGGTGCTCATAAGCGACGAGATATACGACGAGATAACCTTCAACGGCGCAAGGTACACCAGCGTCTCGAAGCTGGCCGAGGGCATCCCGCACATAATACTCAACGGCGCATCGAAGGACTTCGACGCGACAGGATTCAGGATAGGCTTCGCCATAATCCCGGGAAAGGACAGCGTGTCAAAGGAGATGAAGAGGAGGATAGCAGAATATGCGAAACTGAGGCTGTGCGTCAACACCCCTGCGCAGTACGCAGTTGCGGAAGGGATAAACAATGTTGCAGAGCACAACAAGGGCATAAGGAAGCTTGTTGCAGAAATAGAGAAGAGGATAAACTTCGCAGCCAAGAGGATAAACGAGAGCAGGTACATGGAGGCCGTGCAGCCGAGGGGCGCATACTACCTCTTCCCCAAGCTTGACATGAGATCCCTAAGGTTCAAGGACGACCGCGAGTTTGTGGACAGGCTGCTCAAGGAGAAGAGCGTGCAGATAACGAGAGGCTCAGGCTTCGGAGAGCCAGGCTACGTAAGGATAGTCGGGCTCCCTCCAAAAGATATATTAGAGACGGCTTTGAATAGGATAGAAGAATTCTGCAAGGTCCATTCACGCTGAAAGGAACACACACGGAGGCATAGTCTAATGGTAGGACGGCAGATTGACATTCTGCAAGCCTGGGTTCGATTCCCTGTGCCTCCATTCATAATTAACCTCGTAAAAAGAAGATTCAGAAATCCAAGTCAGACGCACTTTCATACCAATCTTAATGTCTTCTGATAGAAAGTATTTATAAGGTTAATGCCTTCAGAAACATGAAAATCTATATAAATAGGTATGTTTTTTAATCTTGCATAAGATAACTATTTGATGGATATGCAGATTATTACTTTCGATAAGAGATTTCAAAATCAGGTATTAGAAATATTCGACAAAAAAATTAAAGATAATATTATTGTTGAAAAAGAGACTGAAGAGCCTGTTTTGACACAAAATGGTAAAACAATTACTGAAAATGAATTTGCAGGAATTAAAAATGGTTCAGAGATATTTATTAAAAATGATATCACTTCTTTGATAAATTATGTTAAAATGAAGTGATATAGTGAATCCTGCTGTTTTGCTAAAGAAGTTCTTAGCTACTTTAGGGATTAAAAATCTTGTAAAACTACCAGAGAAAATCGAAATCAACATTTTAAACGGCAACAGGAAACACGAGATAACAAATAACTATACGAATCTTACTATAAATCTCCAAGCGCTTTCTCCAGAAGAGAACACCGCATTTGCCGAATATATGAGGGCATTAAAAGAAAACAATGAAAATTATCTCGTAATGGAAAAGAAATCATATTCAGTTATTCAGGAACTACATAAAATAAATTCAGATTTTAAAGCGATAGAAAAATTACAGACAATACTCTTGCCTGAAGATTATGGAGCTTTAGAAGATGCAGTTTATATTAAATACTTAAAAGATAATAGGCGCTTCGCTGAAATTTATGATAGGAAAAAACAGATAAGATATGATTATGGGGAAAGAGGCAACACCATAACTAATCTTTATACTGCTGGTTATTTTCATGATATATTCTTACCGTTATATGATGAACTAAGCAAAGACCCAACAACTCTTGAAGAATTTAAATTCATATTTGATAAGCTTATAAGAGACTTTCCTTTAGCTGTCTTTATAAATTTCCACATGGGTCTCGACGAAGTTAAAAACCTAATTAAGGATAAAATCCTAAAGAATAAGAAATATGGAATTGACAAGTTATATATCCATGGAATAAATAAGCAAAATTGTGATAACATAAAGGAGGCTATCAAGATATTAGAGGAAGAGGGAGAAATTACATTTACGAAGAATATAGAACAAATAAGTGATATACTAATGGTTAAATTAGAATTTAATCATGAACCTCAACCTTCTGTAGCTTCAGAACCTACCACTAATTAGAATATGAAATGGTAAAATGACTAAGATTCAGAATAATAAGAGCTATCTTATAGTTCAGAAAATAAAGAAATACAAATCTAACAAAAAGCAATTTGTAGATTTTTTAGGGCATAATCAAACAAGATTTTTTCATAATCTGGAAAGCCTTAGATTAGCAGAATCAGTTTTTGACTCGGCTTTTAAAGAATATGTTTCAAAAGAAAAACTTAAGATTCAGCGACTTGCACAAAGTTTTACCAAGAAAGAAAAACGAGAATATAGTCGAACAGTTAAAGATATGGGCAAAGCCAATAAAATCTCAACAAAAAATAAAAAGGTAGCAAAAGTCCATGGCTTACAATTAAGGTTATTCATAAATGAACATAATATACCTATTTTTATGTACGAGATGTATTTTGTTGATTTGTTAAGCTCATTTGAGAGTTTTCTGAGGAAAGAAATAGGTATGGTATTCTACTTCAATAATAATTTTTTGATATCTTCAAAAAAACAAATTTCATATGAAGAACTATTGAAAATGAAAAGTATGGACAATATCAAAGATGCTTTAGTTGAAAAAGAAATATCGATGATGTTTAGAGATGGAATTGAAAATGTTCTTAACTACATTAACGAAGAATTTGAATTTGCTCTAAATAAAAATAAGGATTGGAAGCAATTTAATGAGTTGTTTTATCGAAGGAATATAATAGTGCATAATGATGGTGTAGCTGATTTGACATATAAATTAAAAACAGGCAAAAAATTAGGTGATCGCCTTGCCATATTGACGATACCAAAACCTTATCTTAAAAAGGCATACAAATTAACTACTAAATATACACGAGATATTCATCAACTACTTTTACAAAAATTTAGTTAGCGGAATTATATTCGCTAATGACGATTATCTCTTTCAGTTCATAAGCGCAATTCTCGCATATGGATTTCTTACCAACTTT
>JAGWZR010000170.1 GCA_018968795.1 Planctomycetota bacterium
AACTGATGATCTTGTACAGAATATAAGGGTTTATGAAAAGAATTTGCTTTTTGCTATGGCTGATATTCTGTCACACTATCCCGGTATATCACTGAAGGAACAAAATAAAGGGAAAAGAATTCTCGTAGCCTTCGGATCCTCACAGGGGCTATGCGGTTCTTTTAATGAAAAAATGGTTGATGATGTTTCCAATGTAATTACCGGTAATGATATCCTATTCGTTATTGGAAAGAGGCTAAAAACATCTCTGGAATTAAAACAGGTAACGTATGGAGATTACTGCGACTCGGTGGCAAGTATTAATGGAATACAGCCAGCCTTGAAAGAAACTGTTTCAAAAATAATGAATATGTACAAAAAGGAAGAGTACTATAAGCTTGCTTTTGTCTTCACCTATATTTTGGGGAAAAAGGCTGAAATTTCTGTGGAACAAATCCTTCCCCCTGATATTGATAAAGTGAGCGCTTTAAGCCCAACCAGGATTCCACCTTTTACCTACCTTGAACCAGAGATTATTTTCAATAAAATCTTAGAAGAATTTTTGTTTATCAGCCTTTATAGATGCTATATGGAGTCCTTCAGAAGTGAGAATTGGTATCGGCTGAGGAACATGGACGGTGCATCCGAAACTTTAAAAAGACAACTCTCGAACCTCAACTCTGTACAGATGTACACAAGACAGGAAGAAATTACAGAAGAAATGCTTGAGATATTGGGAAGCGGAATGTTCTATAAGTAATACTAAGAAGGTCTGTTGCAAAAACCATTTTATTTTTCAAAATAAATATATGTGCTGCTTCCCATCTAGCCAAGGAGGAACTGTGAATCACCCTGATAGACCAATTGCTGCTGAACCCGCTTATCATAACCAAATATTTCTCGACAGCGACGACGGAAGACCTCTTCGCATTCTAGCCGAGTACCTCGAACCACTTTACCGACTCAAACGGGAAGGGATTCATGACACAATCGTTTTCTTTGGATCAGCCAGAATGAAAGAAGACGGGCCACTAGGACGGTACTATAAAGACGCCCGCTTGCTAGCACGACTTCTGACTGAGTGGTCCCGCGATCTGGCAGGCTCTAAAAGATTTGTAATCTGTTCGGGCGGAGGCGGCGGTATTATGGAAGCGGCGAATCGAGGTGCTGCGGATGCAGGTGGTAGCACTATCGGATTCAATATCGGTCTGCCTCACGAACAGCGCCCTAACCCCTACGTCACCCCATCGCTTTTATTTGAGTTTCACTACTTTTTCATGCGCAAACTATGGTTTTCGCATCTGGCGCGAGCGCTCATTGTATTTCCTGGAGGGTTCGGTACTCTGGACGAGTTTATGGAGATGCTAACACTTGCACAAACGGAAAAGATTGACCGAGAGATTCTCATTCTTCTCTACGGCTCGGAATACTGGAAAGAAGTAATCAATTTCGACTCCCTCGTGAAGCACGAGATGATCGACGCAGAAGATATGAATCTTATTCATCGTGTGGACAATGTTCAAACTGCCTTTGAATTTCTCAAAAATCGCCTGCCGAAAGGAAAAGAAGAGGTTTGCCCTGCGATTGCAAAGGCGAAGTTTTCAAAACCACGAATTGAGGAGGCTACACGATGATAGAACTAAAATTTATAGGCGCAGCGAAGACGGTGACTGGATCTAAACATTTGCTCCGCACATCACGCGCATCTGTATTGCTGGACTGCGGCTTGTTCCAAGGACACCGCAAGGAGGCCTACGAGAAAAATCGAAATTTCTCAATAGACGGCAAACAACTCGATGCCATCGTATTATCTCATGCCCATATCGACCATTCGGGCGCTCTGCCATGCATTTTCAAAAATGGCTATCGCGGTCCGATCTATGTAACACCTGCCACTCGCGATCTTTGCTCACCCATGTTGATGGATACAGCATGGATCACGAAGGGTGATGCCGAACACATTCAAAAACTCATCTCGCGCGGTGTTAAGCATCTCGATCCCGTAGAACCTCTTTATGGCGCAAGAGATGTGACCGGCACGCTGTCGCAGTTTATAGGAATTCCCTACCATAGAAACCAGATCATTGCTCCAGGCATTTCATTGTCATTTTTCGATGCTGGCCATGTATTGGGAAGTGCCATATCCGTTCTCGATATCGAAGACGATGGTCAAAAAGTGCGTCTCGCTTTTACGGGTGACTTAGGCCGCAAGCATCTTCCCATTTTGCGAGACCCAGAAATTCCAGATGGGGTCTCATGTCTCCTGACGGAAAGCACCTATGGAGACAGGCTTCACGATCCTATAGAATTGACGACTGAGGCGCTGGCTGAAGTGATCAATCGCACCGTTAAAAGGGGCGGGAAAATTGTCATTCCATCCTTTGCTCTGGAGCGTGCCCAAGAGATCATCTATGCGCTCAAGAAACTGCATGACCAAAAGCGTATTCCTTCGCTTCCTGTGTACATTGATTCTCCTCTCACCGTGAAACTGACGGACGTCTTCAAACTGCACCCGGAGTGTTACGACACGGAGACCTTCGCTCTACTTCATAGTGAGAATTCGCCCTTTGAATTTCCAGGCCTAAAGTATATTTCAAGTGTCGAAGACTCAAAGAGAGCCTCTTCGGCCACCGAGCCCTCCATTGTAATTTCAGCAAGCGGTATGTGCGAAGGTGGAAGAATTCTGCATCATCTTGTTGCCACGATCGAGGACCCCAGGAACACCGTTATTATCGTTGGATATCAGGCAGAACACACCTTAGGGAGAAGATTGGTGGAAAAGCGATCTGAAGTTAAAATTTATGGAGTCATGTGCCGACTCAAAGCCGAGGTGGTTGTCATGAACGGCTTCTCCGGCCACGCAGATCAGAATGGATTGCTTCGCTTTGCTGATGCCCTCCGAAGTAAAGGGCATCTAGAGAAGGTCATTCTTGTGCATGGAGAACCAAAATCTCAGGAGACTTTAAAAACGAAACTTATGGACCAGGGTTTCCAATCCGTTGAGATCCCAGGGCCTGGAGACGTAATAAAACTATGATTATTGATTCGAAGATGCGAAGATACAAAGCATGTTAAAGCAGAAGGAACTTGCATCATAATGTTATCTGTTAAGATTGGACAATTCCATCCATCCCTTGAAAATTCGTTTGTAAACACGATACAGACGTTGAAAAGGGATGATCCCCTGGCTCCCCTTGCCGTTGTGACGCCAACTAACTGGATGTTAAACCGACTTCAGGAACGCCTCGTTCATGAACAAGACGCATCTTTTATGAATATTTCTTTTATGAACTTCTATGCCCTTGCTAACGAGGTATGCAGGAGGTCAGGAACGGATACGGGTAAAATCATTCAACAATCGGTTATTTACGAATGCCTTATTGCAGGATTATTGAAGCGACACACACTTCCCGGATCCGTATTTAAAAATGCACAGTCCCTGCCCTCCCTCGCCAGCGCCTTATTCCAAGCCATACGAGACCTCGCTGACGCAAATGTTGATGCCAATGACCTGAAGGCAGCTATTCGGGAAGGGTTTATTGATGGCGCGGAAATGCAGAAGCTTTATGGAGTCGTACATCTCTACGATATGTTCAGGCAGAAATTAAAAACCTTAAATATCTCCCATTTCTCCGACCTCTACCGACTGGCCGCAACATGCGTGTCAGATTCTAGATTTCTCAAAGGCTTTCAGTGCATTCTCGTATATGGCCTCTATGACCCCACAGGCGCTGAACAAGATTTTTTCGGAGAAATATTCAGGTCGCACCCCACAACTCTATTTTTGCCTTACCAAAAAAAACATCCCGCCTTTTCCTATGTAAAACCTTTTTTTGAATCGTTTGTGCTGGGACTGGCGCATGACATAGAGGAAATAGCCACAGATAACGGTTATGGATTCTCATACATCATTGATCCCACATCAAAAGATACCAATGAAGAAATGAGAATCCTTACTGCTTCACAAACAAGGAATCCGAATATACATATTATAAATGCCTCTGGCAAAAGAGACGAGGTCTGGATAGTTGCCAAGGAGATACTGAAATTATTGGACGAAGGTTATAAAATGGAGGAAATCGGCGTAGTTGCAAGAACACTCGAACCCTATACTGATGCAATTAAAAAAATATTTCAGGAGAATCGTATCCCGTTTACAACCAACTCAGAGGAGACTCTGGAAAGATATCCACTGGTGAAGGTTATCCGGCAACTGCTCCTGCTGAAACGAGAAAATTATTATCGCCCCATAGTTGTAGAATTGCTTGGGTCGCCTTACTTCAAGACACCTTCATTCGATCGTAAAGGAGTAACCCCGCGTCCCGATCTCTGGGATCTCCTCAGCAGAAGGGCGGGTATCCGCGGTGATATTAAGCGCTGGTTGTCAAGGCTCGAGCAGTGGAAAGCTGCGTCGACGGAGGCGCTCAACATGGACAATGAAATAGCCATGTCAAAAGAAGGCACACGAATGTCTGAGGAAAAATTTACAGACAATGAGAGTGAAAGACGCGTCCACATCCCCCTAAACCAAATTGAATTTCTAGAAAATACACTCCGTATGTTATCAAACGACTTGTCTTCCCTCCCTGAAAAGGCATCGTGGACGGTTATGAGTCAAAAAACAACTCATCTCCTCCAGCGTTATATCTGCGTTCCTTTGGAAGGCATGAATCGAGAAGAACAGAAAAGAGACCAACAGATACTAAATAAAATATCTGAACTACTGCATGCCTTATGCATCATGGACTGTCTGGGCGAGGAGGTGACACAGGATCAATTTGTAGACGCCTTTATAAATGCATGCCGGCAGGAAGGCTTGCCCATAGGCATAGAAAGTGGCAGGGGAGTAAAGGTCATGGACGCCATGTCAGCTCGTGGCGTCCCCTTCCGCGCCTTGTTCGTACTTGGCCTCAATGAAAAGGTATTCCCCCGCGCTATTTCTGAAGAGCCGTTCTTAAGAGACCACGTCCGCCGCAGGCTCTCTGAAGTGCTGGGAAATCACATCCCGGAAAAACTTCGAGGATTTGATGAGGAAAGACTGCTCTTCTATTTCCTGCTAAACGCTGCGCGAGAACGACTCTACCTCCTCTATGAACGTTCTGACGAAGCAGGGAAACCGAAGATACCATCCCACTACCTTATGGACATCCGTCAAAATATTAAAGAATCGTTAGAAGAAAAAACAAAATACGAAGTTTACGTGCCGCGCGGGATTAAAGATAAACTATGCAACAAAGAATATTCACTGCTTACCCCCAAAGAGATCGGCATTCGAATGGCGCTTGACCGAATAGATCCCGACTATTTTAGAAAAGCCTTTGGATTAAACCGAGATGCCTTTGCCCGTTCACAATCGGCTTTAGGTTTTATGGAAAGTTATAATCCACAGCTAACGGCATACGA
>JAGWZR010000171.1 GCA_018968795.1 Planctomycetota bacterium
GTCTTATGTGCGGTTTGATTTATCCGATATACGGACATTGGGTGTGGGGCGGCGGCTGGTTGAGTACGCTTCCATTTGGTACGGGAGTAAAAGACTTTGCAGGTTGTGCTTGTGTGCATACGGTTGGTGGAATTATGGCATTTGTTGGTGCCTGGGTATTAGGTCCAAGGAAGGGAAAGTACAATCCTGATGGTACACCAAATGCCATTCCAGGTCATAACCTGGTTTATGTGGTAATAGGTACTTTAATACTTGCCTTTGGTTGGTTTGGTTTTAATGCAGGCAGCACGCTTGCCGCCACAGATTTACGTATGTCTGTGGTTGCAAGCAATACGTTTATTGCCGCAGCGGCAGGTGCTTCTGTTATGTTATTTTTAACATGGGCCATGACGGGCTATGTAGATTTACTTTTTATATGCAACGGCGCTTTGGCAGGTTTAGTGGCAATTACTGCACCTTGTGCATTCGTGGCACCATGGGCTGCAGCTGTAATTGGGTTACTTTCTGGTTTGATCATGAGGGGTGCTGTATGGCTGGTTGAGGTCAAGATGAAAGTTGATGATCCGCTCGGCGCTGTAGCAGTCCATGCGGCAAACGGTATCTGGGGTATGCTGGCTATCGGTATCTTTGCTGATGGTACTTATCAGGGAGTAAATGGTTTAATTACAGGAACAGGATGGCAACTGCTTGCTCAGGCTATTGGAACGGGAGTTGCGATAGGATGGGCATTTGCATGGGGCGCTGCTATATTCTTTATACTGAAGTATACAATTGGCATAAGGGTGTCCGATCTTGTTGAATCTGATGGAGTAGATACCCATATTCACGGGTCTCCATGTTATCCTGTTGAAGAGGGATATGTCGGTCATGTAGGAGAAGCGATGATTGATCTGAATCAGGAAAGGGAGCAGTTATCATTACTCGAAGAAGCGATGAGTAAGGATGCTGGACGTGAAAAGATATATTCAGACAAGCTTGGCCGATGGGTATATGCAAGACTTAAGACGGAGAAAAAGAGGTAATAGACCTTATAGTGATTTAATGTAATTAGACAATATTCAATGGATGGAGGTTTTTCATGAAAAAGATTGAAGCAATAATTAGGCCAGAGAAGTTTAATATTGTCAGGGATGCTTTGACAGAGTTGGGTTATCCAGGGATGACCGTCACCGAGGTAAAAGGACACGGGAGTCAAAAAGGTATCAGCGAAGTCTGGCGTGGGAGAAGATATCGGGTTGACTTATTGTCAAAGATCAAAATTGAGATTACTGTCAAGGATGCCGATGTGGAAAAAATTGTAAATACCATTATCAACGAATCTCAGACGGGCAGTATTGGTGATGGGAAGATATTCATTTTTAATGTAGAAAATGTTTATCGAATTCGTACAAAAGAGTCAGGCGAAGCCGCAATCTAAACGCAGTGGTTGATAAAGTAACTTCCTATTCCAAGCTTGCTTAGAAAGTTATAAAGATCGCTTTTTATATACAGCCTGTAGGGGGTAGTATACGCTTCCTCCCCTACAGGTTTGTATGGTCGAATTTTTTTGGACAAACCCTAATTATACCTGATACTTGAAGGCATAAAAATTGAAGAGATATTCTTTTGTATTAATTTTATTCGGCATGGTATTGGTTTTCTTTGCGAAAGATAATATCTTTGCTGGAGACCCAAGTGGTGCCAATACCTATTCTGAAAGCATTCAGGGATTAAAATTTTCAGTAAACTTTGCGTGGACATTACTCAGCGCTTTTTTAATTTTTAATATGCAAGTAGGATTTGCATTCCTTGGCGCAGGGTTTGTTCAAAAGAAAAATACGCTCAATTATCTGGGTATGAGCTTTATAGATTTCTGCGTGGGTGCCTTAATTTTTTGGTTATTTGGTTTTGCCTTAATGTTTGGTGGCTCAAAATTAGCTCCAGGTCTCTCATGTGGGAATAGTTTTGTAGGATACAGCGGCTTTTTGTTAGTAGGGGATTCTTATGATGTGTCTACGGCTGTACTTTGGATGTTTCAAATAATGTTTGCTGCCACTGCCTGTACAATTGTTACCGGTGCTGTAGCCGAACGATTTAAATTTCATGCATATGTAATTTACAGTATCTTTTTGTGTGGAGTGCTTTATCCTATTTTTGGGCACTGGATGTGGGGTAAGGGATGGTTGGAGACGCTGCCATTTGGAGTGGGAGCAAGAGATTTTGCTGGTTCTGGGGTAGTGCATGGAATGGGCGGTTTGATTGCATTTATTGCGGCTTGGATGGTAGGACCAAGATATGGCAAATATAATCCGGATGGAAGTCCGAACATCATTCATGGTCATAATTTGACCTATATCGTGATAGGGACACTTATTTTAATCTTCGGATGGTTTGGTTTTAACGCAGGTAGTACGCTTGCAGTTACCGAGCTTCGCGTATCTATCATAGCAGTAAATACTTTTTTGTCAGCCGTTGCCGGTGCTGTTGCGCTTCTCTATCTTTCTTATTTCATGACAAAAAAGTCTGATGTTATTATGGCTTGTAATGGGGCATTAGCAGGTTGTGTTGCAATTACGGCATCTGGGGCGTATGTACCACATTGGGCAGCGATCGTAATTGGGATTGTTGCAGGTTTAATAACTAGGATTTCTTTATACTTTATTGAAAGCAAGTTAAAGATCGATGATCCAGTTGGTGCCATTTCGGTTCATGGTGCAAATGGGCTTTGGGGTTTGCTTTCGGTGGGTATCTTTTCTGATGGAACTTATGGAGGAGTAAAGGGATTGATTACTGGTTCTGGGTGGCAATTGCTTGCCCAATTTATTGCTTGTGTTACATTGATGGCATGGTGTTTTGCAGTAGGTTTCTTGTTTTTCTTTATTTTGAAACGTCTTATGGGTCTTAGGGTGCCTGTTAACGTAGAGCACTCTGGTATAGATGTTTATGAACATGGAACGAGTTGTTATCCTGGGTCATGATTAAAAACATTTTAAAAATGTTGCAAAATTATGGATTAAATGATATGTAAAGCATGTTATTTTTAGAAAAAGATTTTCCTTCTCGGAGCCATTTTAGTCAAATCTCTTCACTAAATCTTTCCAAAATGTTACAAAATTAGACCATTTGTAACTTGTCCTTTCAAATAAAACAGGGCTATACTGAATACTGAATATAGATTGTCTTCTCAAAATGGAAGAGTTTTTTGTAAGGTTTTTGTTTTCTGCTGTACCATTCCGTTTTTAATTTTTTTGTTAGTATCATTTCGCCCAAGACGATATTTTTTTCTAAAAAATTTCTGTCTTCTTTGTCGCTATTTTCTCGGCTTAATTGGTAATAATGTGCGTGCAAAATTTATTGGTTTAAACCAACCAAAAATCGCTAGCAAATTATGTACAAAATGATATTCAAAAAATAGAAATAAGTTGTAATTACCTGTATAATAGAATTTTATAAATTTATTAATTATTTTTGTTTTTTAAGGTATATAATCTGCGGTAAACTCTAGTTACTATTGGAATTTAGTAAAATTAAATTATATTGATATACTTGATGGCATCTTCCATAATTTTAGTGTTGAGAGTTTAATAAAATGTTTCACTTTCGGGGGTATTTTTACTTTTTGATATTGTTTTTTGTTAACGGTTTTTCCTTTCCTTTATTTTCCCAGAATTACGTAATTAACGGGATTTTAGAAAAAAATGGACAGGAAAGAGATGTTAAAGATAGTATTGTACGCAGGGAATCCTTGATCATCAAAGATAAGCGGGTACTTATCCAATTACTCCTTGACGAAGGTGCTAGGAATATTGCAAGTCATAGTAAGAGGTACAAAGAGATATCATATTTGCTACCGAAGGAGGTAGTTTATGACGATGTAAGTAAACGTATTTTTTATTACGACGGTAATGGTGAAATTGAGATGGGAAGGGTAAAGAATTTTTTAGGTTTTATGCCCTATATTGCTTTAGCTGAGGGTGTAACAATAGTGAGTTCACCGACTGATGCCAAGCTGTTGATCTCGTTAAGTAGGGATAATCAGGGGATCCCAAAATCAATAATGCATTCTGAAGAAAGTATGGAAGTAACCTTGAACAAGAAGTGTGGTCAGTGCCATATATTGGAATACATATTTTCTCATAAAAAGTGGGTTGAGGAGGATATCCTTCATGCATTTAATAGAATGCAGATGGAAAAAAGAGAAAGATTTACGCAAGACGAAGAGAAGATAATTGATTTATTCAAAAAATATCAAAAAGGTGAAGTAGATAAAGGAAAACTTGCCGAGTTCAAATCACTGAAGCAGTTAGGAGAAAAAGATGTAATCAGCATTACAGAAAACGTGTATATGAACAATTGCGTGCCGTGCCATAACCCCTCGAAGATACCGGATATTTCGCTGGTATACTCAAAACGAAGGTGCAAGAGTATCGTTGATCGGATGAAGGAAAAAGAACCAACGCTCTTTCTACAAAAGGATATGGATAGCTTGGCCAGCTATCTGTGGGAAATAAAGCTTAAATCGTGTGAAAAATAGATTTATATTTTTTCAAGAAGGGAGGTAATCAAGTGACATAATTTGGTTTGTGAAATGGATGTTCCGTTTGACGGAAAGTTCGGCTTAATTGACAAGCAGCTTTGAGGTAAGAAGGTGGTTATTTAGAATTTTGAAAAGGAGAGAGAAATGAGAAAGAGAGTATATTTAGGCGTTTCATCGCTCTTTGTCCTGTCGATGTTAGCGCTATTCGCATCAAGTGCAATGGCAGGTGATGCGCCTGCTGCACCTAAGATTGATACAGGGGATAATGCATGGTTGCTTGCATCGTCAGCCTTAGTTTTAATTATGACGCCTGGTCTTGCCCTGTTTTACGGGGGTATGGTAAGGGCCAAGAACATGGTAAATACCATGTGGTTAAGTTTTATTGTCATTTGCATTGTAAGTGTACAGTGGGTGCTCTGGGGTTATAGCTTATCCTTTGCGACGGGTAACTGGTTTATTGGAGGTCTTCAATGGTGTGGACTGGGGGCAGGTACCGTTGGGCAAGCGCCCAGTGATCTTTATGCAACGACAGTACCCCATTTATCTTTTATGATATTTCAATGCATGTTTGCTGTTATTACCCCAGCACTTATGACAGGTTCTTTTGCAGAAAGGATTAAATTTAATGGATTTTTGTTTTTGTTAGTCTTGTGGATTAGTGCAGTTTATGACCCTATTGCGCATTGGGTGTGGGCTACAGATGGTTGGCTCTGTAAGTTGGGTGCTTTAGATTTTGCCGGTGGAACAGTCGTTCACATTACTTCGGGTGCCTCGGGTCTGGCTGTGTGTTTGTTTGTGGGAAAACGCAAAGGATATCCAAAAGAGGTAAAACCTCCGCATAATATACCTTTCATAATGTT
>JAGWZR010000172.1 GCA_018968795.1 Planctomycetota bacterium
TGTCCACAATGGGAAATCCCATAGGGTAAGGTGGTTTTTGATTTTTACCCTATCTTTTTGGGTAATAATAATTGCTTCTGGTTTAATACGTTGTGCTGCTTCATTCAATTTTCTTAATTCAAAAGGGGTATAGACGTGATGGTCGGGAAATACGCGAAAATCAAGCACGTCCGCCCCTAAAACTTCGATACTTTTTCTAAAGGATACTGGATTACCTATGGCACAGAAGGCAAAGACCTTTTTACCGTTCAAACAATTAATATCTAATTGAGTAGCGTCATTCGCCGATTCTAAACAAATAGGTTTATGAACCGTTTCTACTACAGGAACGCGTCCCGCAATCTCAGATAAACGGTCGATAATTGAGCCAACTGTATCACGATTACCCTGGTCTACGTGTGTTAGCATAAACATGTCTGCTCTCTTTAGTTCTTCTACAGGCTCCCGCAACATTCCCCGTGGGAGTACATGGTTATGTCCAAATGGATTCAATGCGTCAATGATTACAATATTCAAATCCCTTTCCATGCGAAGGTGTTGAAATCCATCGTCGAGCAGTAAATATTCAGCCTGGAAATTTTTGATTGCTTCCAATCCGCTTTTAATTCTGTCTTTGTTTAGTAAGTTCGGAATATCTGGGATATTTTCCTTAAACAATAGATATTCATCGTTGAAGACGCCTTTCGGTTGCGTTTGTTTTATATTAGCCGCATAACCCCTGCTGAGGATAGCAACCCGTTTGCCCTTCTTGTGTAAATATCTTGCAATATATTCCACGACCGGCGTTTTGCCGGTTCCCCCCAGAGTAATATTTCCCACACTAATAACGGGAACAGGGAGACGAACGCTTTTTAGAATGCCTTTCTTATAAAAAAAAATACGAGTTTTAACTACAAACCCGTATATCTTTGAAAAGGGATATAATCCCTTCCGGATCGTTTTGGAGCAAATGTCTAAATGCTCCTCTTTAACAGCTTTTAAGTAATATTCTCTAAAAGTAGAGATGGGCAATTACTACAAAAGGAAAATTTTTAGATACCAGAACCTGTCAGAGCTTGCCCTGACGAAAGCCAGGGAACGGGTTCTACTTCAGTGGGACAGACCAATACGCTTCGTCTAAAAATTGCTTCCATGAACGATATTTGTCGGAGCGGAGTTTTAGGCTTAATATTGGGCTATGTTTTGGCTTGACGGGCTTGCGTATCATTTTCATACCTGCCTGGTCAGGGGTTCGCCCCCCTTTCTTTTTATTGCATTCCGTGCAAGCGCACACGATATTTGTCCACGTAGTTTTTCCATTATACGCCTTCGGTACAATGTGATCCAAGCTAAGTTCCGACGTCGGAAACCGTTGGCCACAGTATTGGCATTTGTTTTCATCTCTGGCAAAGATATTCCGTCTGTTAAATTTTACATTAGATTGCGGGAGTTTATCGTAGAATAAGAGACGAATAATCTTTGGAACCTCAATTTCAAAGGAAACTGTTCTAATCCAACTTGTCTTATCTTCCTCGGGTAACCCCGACTTTGCTTTGTAAATAGAGACATCCTTCCAGCTATCGAAATTATAGGAATTAAATTTCCCGCCATCTAAAGAAATAACCTCTGCGGTGTCCTTGCATAATAAGGTGAATGCCCTCTTTGCTGAAATCACGTGGAGGGCCATAAAGAATTTGTTTAATACCAATACGCTGGATTCCAAAGCGATGACTTGCTGCATATCAGTATAGCCTCAATGCTAAAAGTTACATATCTCGGTAATTATAACCAAATAAAGTTATCCGCAGTAAGCGGAAAAATTTACAGGGCGATATATTAACTCAAAATTATAACAATCAAGCACGGGCAATTCAAGGGAATTGTATCGCCCCAAACTGATCCAACGTTCCATACCCTTTACCAGTCCTGAATGACTTTCTCATAGACGCTGTAACAAATTTTCTTGCCTGAAGAACGGCATCTTTTAGGCGGGTTCCTTTTGCTAAATAGGTAGCTATCGCCGAGGCATAAGTGCAACCCGTACCATGCGTATTTTTTGTTGGTATGTATTCACCTTCAATATACTCAAATGATTTTCCATCATATAAAACGTCCAATACCTTGTCTTTATTTTTGATGTCCATTATCTTTTCTGCGTGTCCACCTTTGATGAGTACATGCGAAGCGCCTAATTGATATATAATTTTAGCGGCTTCTTCTGCATCGGATAGATTTTTTATCTTCATACCGGAGATAGATGCTGCCTCTGGAATGTTTGGTGTAACGAGAAAGGCGAGCGGAAACAATTGAGAAGTGAGGGCATTGACGGCATTGGCAGATAACAGGTTTTTCCCATTTTTGGATAACATAACCGGGTCTACGACAACATGCTTGATATTATATTCCTTAATTTTCAAGCTAACCACGGTTACGATATCCCTGGATAGCAGCATCCCCGTTTTAACGGCATCTGTGCCAATGTCCGTCATTATAGCGTCTATCTGCTGACCTACAAAGGGCGCCGGTACTTCAAAGATGGAATGGACGCCTAGGGTATTCTGTGCAGTCAGTGCGGTAATAACCGTTGTTGCATAGCCACCGAGGGCCGTAATTGTCTTAATATCTGCCTGTATCCCCGCCCCACCACCGGAATCTGAACCGGCTATGGTGAGGACTTTGTACAGAGGCACTTCTCGGTTTACCATAATAGATAACAACAGTCTGCGTGTTCCTGCACACCTGCCCCTCCCTTGCCTTTCGTTCTGCCGCATGAAGGAAAGAATGGGAGAAGAGATATGCCTGTGGTTGTCACATCACTTTTATAATAGTAATCAGAACCTATACGTTAGACTGATACCGAACATATGAATATTTGTGTTATACTTTCCATTGGCGCTGGTGGCTGCATTTACTATCCCATCAGATGAGTTATCGTCAACGGCATTGTTTTTACTCCTACCCTCTAGCAATTGATAACCATACGCTATGTCGATTCTCATATTCTTGTATTTTATATTTGTTCCAACGGTGAAAAGGTGTGTAGTCGCATCTGGGACAATAGGGTCAAATGTTTTATCAGGTACTGGATTTCCTCCGTATAGGTAGCCGGCAAGCAATGCAACCGTGTCATTCAGTTGATATTTTGCCCCAAGATTTGCAGAGTACGCATCATGCCACTTTTTTTCTGTAATGGACGCGGTACTGCCTAAAACAGGTTTATCTAGGTTTATCCTTAATTCTTTATAAGATGACCAGCCTTCCCATCTCAGACCAGTTTCTAGTGTCAGTCGATTAAAACCTTTGTAGTCGACGCCTATCTGACCTACTTGTGGAAGCGTAATGTGTGAATTGCCGGGAGTATTTGGAAATGTAGCTTCGAGTGATGGACTGGGAAGATCAAAGGTGGCATTACCATCAATATCAACCTTGATTTCGCTTCGGTATGATGCGCCGAACGAAACATCTTTATTGATGTCATACAGGATTCCAAGATTATATCCAACACCATTACCATCACCCTTAAATTTTTGTCCACCGTCGGGGAGACCTAGGCTAGACAGGTTTAATCTCTTTTCTAGTGTTGTGTCAAGGAGAAGGAAATCCACTCCTGCGGCAAATGTAAAATTAGGTGTTATCTTATATGATACTGCAGGATTGATATTGAAAGTTTTCAATTCTGCGTTGGTTGTTATGTATCTTCCTTCCCAACTATTACCCCAGTTAATCCCCAGTCCGAAAGGGCTAAAGATACCCAAACCCGCGCTGATCTTATCGTTGAACTTATGGGTAACAAAAACTGTGGATGGATAAAACACATCGCTTTCTGTTCGAAAGGATTTTCCAGTTGCATCACTTTTAAATTCCTGTGAAGGGAAGAGTAAGGTTGTTCCTAGTTCTATTTGTGTTCCTTCGAGTCTATTAATCAATGCAGGATTGAAGAAAATTGCCGATGGATCATCTGCGTGCGCAATTACAGCATCTGCCTGACCTAAAGCCGATGCGCCCTGTGTATAGATTGCAAAGCCAGAGCCATAAACATTTGAGATAGTGCAAAAGGCAAAGAATATAAGTACATAAACAGCTATCCCTTTCCACAATACTTTTTGATTCATAGTAAAACATTCTCCTGTTTGAGGCGAGAGACGGGAAATAAGGCTTTCCGGAGATGAAATACAAACATCCAAAGAGCTTTTTACCTGCATAATAATAAGATGTTAACGATTGTTGTCAACCAAAAAGTTTTTCACCATTCACACTTTGATGTTGAACGGTAAAAGTAAGTAGTATATTATAACCACAAAAATATTTCCGGTACCAATCTAAATAACTTGAGGGCAGAAAGATTGCAGGTCAACGAATACTTAATGGAAAACGAAGAAGAGGCTTTCCGTCTGGATATTAAAACAAATAGTAAGGTTGTTGAGAAGCAAGCCCTTTGGGCCGGTATAAAGCCGGGTATGCATGTTGCTGATATGTGCTGTGGTTCAGGGAAAGCAACTTCTGTATTGCACAAATTGGTTCAGCCTGATGGAGTGGTAATCGGATTGGATGGTTCAAAAAAAAGGATTGAATATGCTAAAGAGCACTATAGCGCCAGAGGGATAAAATTTAAGTGTAGAGATATACGACAACCTCTTGGTGATCTGGGGATGTTTGACTTTGTCTGGATTCGCTTTCTTTTAGAGTATTACCTTTCCAGCAGTTTTGACATAGTTAAAAATGTATCTGCGATTGTAAAACCGGGTGGTATTTTGTGCTTGATTGATTTAGATTACAATTGTTTAAGCCATTTTGGCATTTCGCCAAGGCTGGAAAGGACTCTTTTTGCTGTGATGAAATATTTAGAGAAAAACGCAAATTTTGATCCGTATGCGGGAAGAAAGCTTTATTCTTACCTGTATAACTTAGGTTATCAGGACATAAACGTTGATATAGCGGCCCACCATCTAATATTTGGCGAATTAAAAAGTGCGGATGCCTTCAACTGGATGAAAAAGTTTGAAGTTGTCTCTGGGAAGATAAAATATTCATTTGAGGAATATGAGGGTGGGTATGAGGAGTTTCTTGAGGAATTCAATAAGTTCTTTACCAAGCCCGAAAGGTTTACCTATACACCGGTAATTTTGTGCAGGGGGCGTAAATCTATCAATTTATAAACCGCTTTGGTCAAGTTTCTCATTATTTTTTTTACCATAATAGCTGATAAACGCTTCAACAACCTTTCTATCAAAGCTTTTCCCAGTCTCTTCTTTGAGAAGTTGAAATGCTATATCAAGAGGCATTGGATCACGGTAATGACGCTTTGATGTAATAGCTTCAAAGAAATCAGCTACAGCAATTATTTTGGCGCCAAGAGGAATCTCTTCCGCCTTAA
>JAGWZR010000173.1 GCA_018968795.1 Planctomycetota bacterium
AACGACTTTTTATTATTACACACCCCTTAATCCCCTCTTGATAGAGGGGAAAACACAACAATCTCCCCTCTAAAAAGAGGGGGTCGGGGGTGTGTTAACAGGACAACCAAGAACATTGAAATTCCTGAACGTTTAATTAGGCTGTTTCGGCAGCTTCTTTCTACCACAAAGACACCCATGTAGGGGCACGCCAATGCGTGCCCAATAATGAGGGAATATGGCGCTTCATGCCCCTACTACTTGAAATCCTGACCATCAAATCAAAAATCAACCTCCACAGGCAGTTCCATATTTTGCATAGATGCCTGCACCAATGCCTCCTGGTCGATTTCGTCTTCAGGCTGTTTAATGCGGTTTGCGCTCCTTTCGACAAACCGTACGCCTTCTGTCTTGTATTTCTTTTTTAGCGATTCACATTTTGGACAATCATCTGCTGTGTAGATATATTTCACGATAAATCTCTCCTTTTCGATTGGAAAAAATCATAAATCATTCGACTGAGCTCATGACGAAGTCTGAAATCGCAAATCTAAAATTTTAACTCAGTAACTCAATTATTGTACTAAAAGGAGTGATTCTTTCAAGGACAAATTTTCCTTTCGAAATTCAGGCAGTGTCGTGGGTTGTCAATCTGGTTGGGTATAATTTGAATAATGCGGAAATCACTCCCCGGTATTGTGATAAATAATTTTGTTGCATGAGCTATCACAAGCGGGCAGATCGATGAAATGAGTAGCATCCAGCCTACGGGCTGGATGAGGATTGAAACGAATTAGCTTTGTTAATACGTGAGGAATCACTTGTGGTTTGAAAGTACTTCAGGTAAATAAAAAGCATCAAAGCCAACATCCTTGCTCGTTCCTCCCTTCGTTCCCTTCCCTTTTATGAATTTGTGGGTTAAGATAATTGGTTGACTGAATACATTTCGTGTGGTATATTTCATGAAATTTAGAAAGGGTGTTTTATGAGATTTATTGGGTTGCTTCTCGCTGCGGCAGTGGCGGTTTGGGTGTATACGGATGCAAGAAAAAGGGGATTTAAGACCCTTGCTGCCGTCGGATGGATGCTGGGTGTGTTTTTGCTGATGATTGTTTTCTTGCCGCTTTATTTGTTTATAAGGGCAAGGAAGGTTAAGCAGATAGAAGTCTTAACGCCGTGTAAGTATTGTGGGAAGTATTATGAAGGAACGCCTTTATATTGTCCCAATTGCGGACATAAAGTCGGGGGGTACTCATTTAAAGAGGAATAGACCATGAATTTGAAAGAACGGGTTGCGGAAGATTTAAAAAACGCTATGAAGGCACAAGATAAATTAAGAATATCGGTATTGCGCATGATACTTGCCGATATCAAGATTGCAGACACTTCCGGTAAGCCAAGAGACCAAATTGATTATGTTGAGGTTGTTCGTGGGTATCATAAAAAACTCAAGAAGAGTCGTGAAGAATATGAAAGGTTACATCTCCCGGAGAAGGTGAAGGATCTGGATGGGGAAATAGCAATTGTTGAAGAATACCTGCCAAAACAACTGTCAGACGATGAGATAAAAAAGATTGTTCATGCGGTGGTTGAAACAAATAGATTTACCGTCAAAGAAATGGGAACGGCAATGAAACTTATTATGAGTAAACACGGCAGTGCTGTGGATGGGAAGAAGGTGCAAATGTATTTAAAGGAAAAACTGGGAAGTTGAATTATGACGTTATGGATTTTTGTTAATGAGTTGTTTTGTGCAGGTGCATTCAACTGAAAGAACTTGCGACACGCGGCTTTTGTCTCTATAGACGGTGATACCTTTACAACCGCTTTTGTAAGCTAATAAGAAGACCTTTTTAACGTCATCGATAGTGGCATCTTTTGGGAAATTGATAGTTTTGGAGACACCGCTATCAATATATTTTTGGCAGGTTGCCTGTATTTTTACATGCTGTTCCGCAGGGACGTCTCTCGCCGCGATAAGTATTCTTTTGACATCTTCTGGTATATTTTTGATGTTTTGTATGGATCCCTCCCTTGAAATTTCCTCAAGAAGTTTTTCTGAATAGAACCCTCGTTTTTTTGCAATTTCCTCGAAGAGTGGATGTATTTCAGGTAATCCGCCTTCAACCAGGACGTGTCGTTTATAAGCGATAGCAAATAAGGGTTCAATACCACTGGAACAGTTTGCAATAATACTAATGGTGCCTGAGGGCGCAATGGTGGTTCGTGTTGCGTTTCTAAATCTCGGGCCATTTTTCTGGGCATAAATGCTTTTCTGGTAGTTTGGGAAGGCGCCGCGTTCTGCCGCAAGTTTGATTGACGCCTCGTTTGCCTTTTGGGAGAAGAAATGTATGAGCTTATCTGTGTACTGAATAGCTTCTTCTGAATTGTACGAGATACCCTGCTTAATGAGCGAATCAGCAAATCCCATAATTCCCAAACCTATCTTCCGATTTCCTTTTGTAAGACGCTCGATTTGTGGCAGAGGATATTTGCTCATGTCGATAACATTGTCCAGAAAATGCACGGCAAGTTGTATTACTCCTTCCAGGAGATTCCAATCAATTTCATATTGGTCCTTGTTACATTTGACCATTTTAGAAATATTGATAGAACCAAGAACACATGCCTCATAGGGTAAGAGGGGCTGTTCGCCACAGGGATTTGTTCCTTCTATTTCTCCAATAAGCGGGGTTGGATTAGCGGCATTAATAGTATCCAGGAATAGCACGCCCGGTTCGCCGTTTTCCCATGCGGATTGTACAATGTGTTCAAAAACCTCTCTTGCGTTTGCTGTTTTAACAATTACCTTTGTCCGTGGATTGACCAATGGAAATATTTCGTTCTTTTCAACAGCTTGCATAAATGCGTCGGTAATTCCAACGGATATATTAAAATTTGTTAACACCCCTTCGGATTGTTTTGTATGGATGAAATCAAGAATATCGGGATGATCTACCCGTAATACGGCCATATTTGCGCCGCGTCTAAATCCTCCTTGATTGATAGCCTCTGTCGCTTCATTAAAGACCTTCATAAAGGAGATAGGACCACTCGCACAACCACCAGAAGTGCTTACCACATCATTTCTAGGTCGTATGTGGGTAAAAGAGAAACCCGTCCCTCCCCCGCTTTTATGGATTAAGGCTGCGTGCTTCACCGTGTCAAAAACACTCTCAATGGAATCTTCCACAGGAAGCACAAAACAGGCAAACAATTGCTGTAGGTCTCTTCCTGCGTTCATCAATGTGGGTGAGTTTGGCATGAACTGAAGAGAAGTCAAGAGATCGTAAAATTGTTCTTCAATTGATGCTATATTTGCGTTTTTGTTGTAAATTAAATCTGCCGATGCAACGTTCTTGGCTATTCTACGGAACATGTCTTCAGGTGATTCAATTGGATTGCCTGAAGCATCTTTTTTTAGATACCTTTTTTCAAGTACTAGTCTGGCATTCGGTGTTAGATGAAGGGTTTTTTTTATCATGTGCTTTATGTAAAAAGTTTTATGAGATATTCCTGCTCTTTCTAGATAATCATCATACAATCACCGTAACTAAAAAAACGATAACCTTCTTTTTTGGCAGTCTCATAAGCGTTCATGATGTTTTCTCTTCCTGCAAAAGCAGAGACAAGTAATAATAGGGTGGTTTTGGGAAGATGGAAATTAGTAATCAGGATATCGACATACTTAAATTCATAGGGCGGGTAGATAAACAGGTTTGTCCAACCCGAAAGTTGCGGTTCTGTATCATGCATGGCAACTGTTTCGAGGACACGGCATGAAGTGCTTCCTACAGCGATTATACGGTTATTCTGCTCTTTGGTCTTTTTTATTTTTTGAATAATCTCTTCGGGACATTCGTAATATTCTCTATGCATGAGATGGCCTCTAATGTCTTCTGATTTTACCGGTAGAAAAGTTCCTAGTCCAACGTGAAGCGTAACAAATGCTACTTCTGTTCCGTGTCCCTCTATCTTTTCAAGCATATTTTTACTGAAATGCAAGCCTGCGGTGGGAGCGGCAATAGCTCCTTCTTTTTGGGCAAACACGGTCTGGTATCGTTCCTGATCCAAAAAGAATAATGTGTCATTATTTTTATTGCGTTTTATATAAGGCGGCAGAGGCATTTTACCTATTCGACTGAGAAGCTCTTTTGTATTATTTTTTTCCTTAAATTCTATCTGCCATGAGCCGTCTTCAAGCTTTTCAAGCAGTCTTGCGGAAATTGCATTGTTGTCGATACGAATTTCTTCCATTTCCCTTAATTTTGCATTTGATTTTATTAACACTCTCCATCGGTTCTCTCCCAACTCCTCAACGAATAATAATTCAACGGAAGCGCCACTGGCTTTGTTTCCCGCTATGCGCGCTGGTATTACCTTTGTGTTGTTCAAGACTAATAGATCTCTCGGGAAAAGATAATGAGTAATTTCATGAAATCTACGATGTTCTATTTTCCCTGTGCTTCGATAGAGGATCAATAGCCTTGCATCGTCACGATTTTCCAAAGGCTTATGGGCAATTAATTCCTTTGGGAGATTGTAGTCATAATCGGATAATTTGGCGATGATTTTCAAAGGTTTAGGCAAGGATAATATGGTATTCATAAACCAAATATATAACATTTTTAAAATAGAATCAATTTTTATAAATGCGAGATTATAAAATAACGTTAATTTACAAAATATTTTTAAAAGTTTTCTGGTAATAATTATACAATATATGGTATCCTTTTAGATAAATACTACAACAATTGTATGTTGAAAGGCAAGGATGGTTTATGATTAAAAAAAGTAATAAAAATATTTCTTGACAAATAAATAAAAAAGATTATTGTCATAGCCGTAAGTGGTATTAAGTGGTGAAAAGTGGGGAAAATAAAAATGTTCACCGGTGAGTACCATCACACGATTGATGACAAGAATAGACTGGCCATACCCGCTCCTATTCGTGAGAGTATTGATGAGGATAAGGACGGGAAGGGATTCTTCATAACGAGGGGTCTTGATGCATGTCTTTTTATGTACACCGCTAAAGTATGGCAGAATGTCGTCTCAAGAATCGAGCAACTCTCTTTTACCAATAAAAAGGCGCGGCAGTTTCAGCGCCTTTTTTTTTCTAAAGCGCAAAGGATTCCTGAGTGTGATCAGCAAGGACGCATACTGATTCCTCAATATTTGAAAGATCTTGCGAAGATACAAAAAAATATTGTGATTGTTGGAGTTAGCAGCCGTATTGAGATTTGGGATGAAAAGAGCTGGCAGGATTTTGAGGCAGAACATAACAAGGGGTTTGAAGAAATTGCAGAAGATTTGTTTCAATTAGGCTATCCCTCCCCTGAAATAGGGTAA
>JAGWZR010000174.1 GCA_018968795.1 Planctomycetota bacterium
TCTAATGGAGATTAAGGCGCTTTCAAATGAATAATGTTAACGTTCCGTTTGCCGTGATCGGCGGTAGTCAGGCTTATGACCTGCTCCAAAAAGGCAGCATCCGCGGAGAAAGGGTGGGAGAAATACAAACACCCTTTGGACCTTCTCAGCCAATATATCATATCCGTGACACGCTTGGTGAAATGCTTTTTCTTTCACGGCATGGAGAAAAGGGTTACAGCTTAACAGCCCCTTTCGTCAATTATCGGGCGAACATTTACGCACTCAAGGAACTTGGAGTTAAACAGATCGTTTCGTGGTCTGGCCCAGGTGCAATTAACAAGACATATCAAGTTGGGGAATACGTTGTTGTTGATGACGTTGTTGATGAAACACATGGGAGGGAATCTACATTTTATAAGAATCGAGGCATAGGGTTTATCCGACAGTCGCCGGTCTTCTGCCCTGCTTTAAGGGAATCCATAAAAGAGTCGTTAGGAAATCTAAAAATCAATTTTTCTGATAAAGGCACATACGTATGCACTCAGGGTCCACGATTAGAGACGCCTGCTGAGATAAGAAAATATAAATCTTATGGGGGCGACTTGGTTGGCATGACCCTTGTGCCTGAGGTTTTTCTGGCTAAGGAGTTGGAGTTGTGTTATGCAGCAATTTGCTACGTTACCAACTATGCGGAAGGGACTGTTGATAGGACATTCAAGCCGGGAGAATTGTTTGAGGGACTTTCAAGCGATACCGAGCGTAAAGCAGTGGAGAGAGCCGTTTCCCAATTTCCCATTGTTATAGATGAGATAGCAAAAAACATAAAGCAACAAAAGGCGATATGCCAATGCGCATCCTCGATGGAACGTTATAAAAAACGGGGAGATATTGGACCAGACTGGCATGATTGGGTAAGGAAATCGTAACTACGGATTTCATGGCGCAGCATAGCCGCAACCAGATAACCCCTTCTTTCCTCCCTTCGCAAGGGGGACAAAAAATATACGGATTTGAATAATGATAATTGTTAGGGCTAAGTATCTTGTTCCAGACCCGGAAAATTGTATTGAGAATGGGGCTGTAGCTATCAAAGGCACAAAAATACATCGTGTCGGCACATTTAACGAGCTTAAGATGCTTGCCGAAACTGAGAAAGTTATTGATTTAGAAAACGCCGTTATCCTGCCGGGCTTTATCAATGCGCATACCCACCTCGATTTAACTAATTTGCATAGGCGCATTAAACCTACGCATAATTTTACACACTGGGTTTTTCAGCTACTAGCGGCAAGAATACGATGGAGGGATGATGAGTATATCTCTTCTATAGAAAAGGGGATTAAACTTTCTGTTGAGGCTGGCACCACAACGATTGCGGATATAGCCAATACAAGTCATTCTTTCTCGGTATTAAAGAAGAGTCCCTTGCGCAAGGTTGTTTATAAAGAGATAATTGACTTAGATCCTGATCACGCAAATGACGTTCTTAAAAAAACCCGGTCAGAGTTGTCTGCGATTACAACAGACGAATTATTCCATACAGGATTATCTCCACATGCTCCCTATTCCGTCTCTCAGGAATTATATCGGGGGGTATCTCAACTTGCTCACGAAGCTCACATGTCTGTTTGTACCCACATTGCGGAGACAGAAGACGAAATTGAGTTTCTGATGAAAGGCGCCGGAAACTTCCTTGCTTTATTGCGGCAGATACGGGCTATAAATAACAACTGGCGGCCGCCGGGTCTTCTTCCCATCATGTATCTTAACGAAACAGGGCTTTTGGGGAATCATCCGCTTCTCATTCATTGTAATTATATTACCGACGAGGAGATTTCTGTTATTAAATCGAGTTGCGCAAGCGTCGCTTTCTGCCCCAGAAGTCATCGTTTCTTTGGCCATGTAAACCATCCCGTACAACGGCTTCTGGATGCAGGGGTCAATGTTGGATTGGGCACAGACAGTCTTGCCAGCAATGATACTTTAAGTATTTTGGATGAGATGAAGTTCCTTTTTCATCATTATTCCATTTTACCGAAGACCTTGCTCTCTATGGCTACGCTAAACGGGGCAAAATCCCTGGGCATGGAATCGCGGGTGGGACAAATCAAGGAAGGTTTTGAAGCAGACCTTTGCGGTGTCAGATTGCCAGATTGTCACAGTGAAAATATTTATAATCAACTTCTCAGTGATGTATCAAGAAATGTATTTACCATGATTGCCGGCGTTATTTGCTACGATGCATCTTCTAGCGAAAAATAGATGCATGCAGCGATAGATAGTAGGAGAAAAGGGTATTGGTTGACCCGATAGCCGTGAGACAAGCTTCAAATAAGCCTGAAGTGCTACCCTTTAATATAGTTCATGCCGAGTGTTTATGAATCAAAGTCAAAATTTTATTACAAGTCCTTTGCCAAAATACCTACACGCCTTTCTTTGCAGGTATCATCCCAGAGGTGTGGGGGTACTTGACTCAGCATCTTCCAGTAATTCTTGTCTATTAACGGTACAAGCTTATTGAACGCTGATACGATATTTGATAGGTAGGACGTGTCTTTTATCAGTGATTCCGTGAGAGGACAGGTTTCGTCCACGAGTAATTCCAGGATGTTTTCTTCCGTTAAATTCGGATAGAATGGATATAGACGGCAGGCAATGGGGCGATGCGCATGGATGAAGCATTTTACACCATCCGTAAAATTACACGTGTTGCCGATGATCTCTAGTGTTCCATTCTGCAATTTGAGTTTTTCATTGCTCACGTGTTTACCGCTTCGAATAAAAATGAATTCATCCTCGTAAGGCAAGAGCACGGATAATGGCTTTTGCTCGCACCTGCCGTCACATTTTTCAATGCATGGCATGAAACCGAAATTTGTTGCATAAATTTCATGATAAACCTTAAATAATTGTTCTTTATCTATTTTCATGTATATTTATTTCCTCACAACTTGTATTTGCTAATTAGGCTTTTCGGCGGCGTCAGGTGTGAGCCACAAGATCGGTTTATCATAAAGGTTACACGCATAGTTCTGATTGACTTATGAATTGTGCCCAAAAAATATTTTTTAAATAATATCACAAAGGTGTAAATAAGAAAGATAAAATTAATTTTCTTGACAATTTAGCTTGTCATACTAAAATGCTGTTTAAATTGCAATTTTAAGAGGGGATTCGAATAAAATTATGAAAAATCCATTTGCGTGTAAATTTCAGTATTCTCTAGGGTCTATTTTCTGTGGATTAGTTTTTTCAGTAGGTGTCCTTCTTGTCATTTGTAATGGGTGTGGTAAGGAAGAAAAAGTTGCCGAAAAATCCGAAGAATTTAAAGAAATTATCCAACCTGCTCCTGAAAGTCTGGTAGCAAAGGCAGCCGGGGAATCTAAGCAAACTGTGTCTGGGCAGACCGAGGTTGGTAAAACTCCACAGTCAGCGCAGCCAGCTGTTGTCAAGCCTGTTACGGCACAAGACCTTTATAACAAAGGCTTAGAATGTTTTAATCAAGGTCAGTTAGCAGAAGCCGTCGAGTTGTTTAACAAGGCGACGGATATGGACAATACCATGGCGGAGGCATTCAAAAAGAAGGCTTCGGCATACAGCAAGCTTGGCATGACTAATGAGGCGATTGCCTCTTTTAAAAAGGTTGTTGAATTAAATCCAAATGATGCTGAAGCACGTCTAGCCTTGGGGACTTTTTATGTTAAAAAGCATAAGGACGACGATGCCTTGCTGGTGTTCGAAAAATATGTATCATTATATCCCAACACGAACAACGCCAGTGTTTATTATAATTTAGGCTGTCTCTATGATAGAAAGGGGTTGGCTGACAAGGCAATTGAGGCGTATAAACGAGCGTTGAAATTGAATCCTAATTATTTTGATGCGTACTATAATCTCGGTGTTGTCTATAATAGGATAGGATTATATAACGACGCTGTTACTACCTGTGAAAAGCTGCTGGAGTTAAATCCGGGAAATGCCAACGCACATTTTCTGCTGGGCGATACCTATGGCAAGCTTGGCAAATCCAAAGAGGCACAAGAGGAATACGATATTTATAAAAAGTTGATATTTGTTAAGTAATATCAGACCGGATCTTTGGACTTAAGCACAGTTCGATAATAATAGCCAGCTTTTAAGAAATAGGTACTGAATCTTATATCTATATTTCTTTTGCGTTAATCCATTTCATCATCTTCCGTAACTCTCTCCCTACCTTTTCAATGAGATGTCCCCGATCCTTTTTCTCAAGGGCATTAAAGACAGGCCGTCCGGCATGGTTTTCTAGTATCCACTCCTTGGCAAACTGACCGCTCTGTATCTCGGATAAAATCCGTTTCATCTCCTTTTTGGTTTCTTCTGTAATAATGCGTGGACCACGGGTCAGATCTCCGTACTCGGCGGTATTGCTAATCGAATATCTCATATAACTCAACCCACCTTGATAAAAAAGGTCTACGATCAGCTTTAGTTCGTGCATACACTCGAAATAGGCAAGTTCAGGTTGATATCCCGCTTCTACAAGCGTTTCAAATCCTGCCTTAACAAGCGCTGCAGCGCCGCCACAGAGTACTGCCTGCTCCCCAAAGAGGTCTGTTTCTGTTTCTTCTGCAAAGGTGGTTTCCATGACGCCAGCCCGTGTGCCGCCAATTCCATGGGCATACGCCAACGCCTTTTTCTTGGCTGTTCCTGTGGCGTCCTGATGAATAGCCATAAGACATGGAACGGCGCCTCCTTTTTCAAATTCACTGCGGACGAGGTGTCCGGGTCCTTTGGGCGCTACCATGACGACGTCTATACTGGGCGGAGGAACAACCTGTCCAAAATGTATATTGAATCCATGTGAGAAACACAACGTCTTCCCTTCTTTTAAGTGGGGCTTGATGTTTGCCTCGTAAACTGCCTTTTGAGTTTCATCGGGTATGAGTATCTGAATAAAATCTCCCTGTCGCGCCGCTTCATCGGCGGTGACAGGTTTAAATCCATGTTTGACAGCTAAATTATAATTAGGCGTGCCGGTTCTTGTGGAAACAATCACGTCCAGTCCGGATTCCCTGAGGTTTTGCGCTTGTGCGTGTCCTTGACTACCGTATCCAATCACGGCAATCTTTTTTCCCTTTAGAATGCCGGCATCCGCATCTTTTTCATAATAAATTTTTAGCATGTTCTTTTTTTTCCCTTTCAAAAATTTTTTATTTGTAACCGCTTACTGTCCAATACTTTTTTGCCGCAAAGTCACGAAGGTGGAAGATTAGATATTTGCCTGTTATCATTTTTCATCATTTGTTTCTTAGTGGCTTAGTGGCTTAGTGTCT
>JAGWZR010000175.1 GCA_018968795.1 Planctomycetota bacterium
TATAAAATATATGTATGTCAATATAATTTGGAATTGACTGGGAAGGAAAATATTTTTATTATGTTGAGGTCTCGAAAGGATAGTAATTTTTGTGGAAGGGGGTGTTATTATAATGTTCATGAGTATTTAGCATCCTAGTATTCTATCGAATAATACAAGATTGTAAGGAACATTTCTGTGATTAACGGTGTAAAGATAAAAGGACTTAAGCCCATTCCCGATGAGCGGGGCAGATTAATGGAAATACTTCGGAAAGATGATAGCCTTTTCGTAAAATTTGGTCAAGTTTATTTAACAACAGCCTACCCAGGCGTTGTTAAAGCATGGCATTACCATAAAATACAAACAGATCACCTTACGGTTATACATGGGATGATGAAGATTGTCCTCTATGACGGACGAAAAGATTCTCCAACCTTTGGACAGATAGATGGGTTTATTGCGGGTACGTATAATCCTATTTTAATACAAATACCACCGATGGTCACTCATGGTTTTAAGTGTATAAGTGAGCATGAGGCTATGGTTATTAATTGTCCCACTGAAGTGTACAATTATAATACACCAGATGAATATCGCATAGATCCGCACGGCGGGGAAATACCTTACAATTGGGATAGAAAGGATGAATAATGAAGGGAATTGTTCTAGCGGGTGGACTAGGTTCTCGATTATTGCCTTTGACAAAAATTACGAATAAGCATCTCTTGCCCGTATACAAAGAACCCATGATTTATTATCCAATAAAGGCACTTATCAATGCGGGCATCGAAGATATTATGATTGTTGCAGGTGGAAATCACGCCGGTGAGTTTTTGAGACTGCTCGGAAACGGCAAGCAGTTTGGTTTAAAGCATATCAGCTATACGTATCAGGAAGGGGAAGGTGGTATTGCTGAAGCGCTGGGCTTGGCTGAAGATTTTGCGGATGGCGATAAAATTATTGTTATACTCGGCGACAATATCATTGAAAACAATATTATAAGGCAAAAAGAAGCCTTCGAAAGGCAAAAAGAAGGGGCTAAAATCATCCTAAAGAGAGTTCCTCATCCGGAACATTTTGGCGTTCCAGAGCTTATTAGAGATAAGGTTGTTTGTATTGAAGAAAAGCCCAAGAAACCGAAATCAGAATACGCTGTTATTGGCATCTATATGTACGATTACCGTGTTTTTGATATCATCAAAACCCTTGAACGCTCTGAACGAGGCGAACTCGAAATTACAGATGTAAATAATTATTACATAAGAAATGGGTTAATGACGTACGATACTTTAGATGGCTGGTGGATTGACGCCGGAAGCTCACATGACAATCTTGCGCAGGCAACCCAGTTACTGATAAAGACAGGCGCTAATAAAACAAACTAATACAATTGTGCGTGTAATTGCAGGTAGTGCAAGAGGGATACACCTTAATTCACTGAAAGGAAATAAAACAAGGCCCATACAAGATAGGGTAAAAGAATCTCTATTTAATATACTTTCTGATGTTATTCCAGGAAGTCGCGTTCTAGACATGTATGCCGGTACAGGGGCGATTGGAATAGAAGCGTTGAGCCGAGGAGCAGCTTTCTGTGTCTTTGTGGAAAACGATAAGGCTGCTATTCAAGTTATTAAAAAAAATCTTGAGGTAACTAAACTGCAAGACAAGGCACAAGTTCTAAAATACGACGTGTTTGAAATTATTCCATATCTTGAAAAAAATGCTATAGAAGTTGATTTAGTCCTCGCCAGTCCACCATACCCTCTTATCGAGAAAAGTTTATATCGAGATAAACTCTTGAGTTTGTTTTCGCTTTTATGCAACAAGCACATAATAAAGCCAGAAGGTATAATAATGCTGCAACATAGAAAAACAAACCTCGAAATATCCCGGGATATTTCTGATTTGGAATTATTTGATACGCGAAGTTATGGCGATACGCAACTTTCATTTTTTAAATTTACTTTGAAACAAGAACATCCTCTATGAAGATTTGGGAAGAGCAGGGCAAAATAAAAATTGCAGCGCCTGCAAAGATTAATTTATTTCTTGAGATATTGGGTAAACGATCAGATGGTTATCATGAAATTGAAACTGTCATGCAGGAAATTAGCCTCTTCGATCGCGTTTGTATAGAAAATTCTGACAAGGGAATAGAATTCACATGCTCGAATTCTAAACTTCCTATAGGCGAAGATAATCTTGTTTTAAAAGCTGTCCGTTTGTTTCAGAAAGAATCTAAGATTTTTCGAGGGGTAAAAATATATTTAGATAAAAATATACCCATTAGTGCCGGCCTTGGAGGCGGAAGCAGCGATGCTGTGGCTACTTTGCTCGGATTGAATAAATTATGGCAAACTGGATATGATGAAAAGAAATTGATATCGCTGGCTGGGGGATTAGGTTCCGATACGTCTTTTTTTGTTATTGGAAATACAGCTATATGTAGGGGACGCGGAGAGGTGATTACTCCGTATCCTTTACAGGTAAAATATAATTATATAATAATTTATCCAAGGATTGAAGTAAGCACCGCAATGGTTTATAAAAATTTTAAAATTAGCTTGACAAAAAATTTAAAGGATGTTAACCTTTTTTTGCGGTTTCTAGCGTCAGGAAGTCCAGAGAAATTGGGGACTTGCCTACACAATCGTTTAGAAGAAGTGGTTTTTAGCCTTTATCCAGCTATTGGAAAAATCAAAGAAGTATTAGCCAAGTTTAACTTTTGTGGCACCCTCTTATCGGGAAGTGGTTCAGCCTTATACGGTCTGTGTAGAGGAGAAAATGATTTAAAGGAAATTGAACAAAAAATAAAGATGCTTAATATCGGAGATGTGTTTGTGGTAACCAACGATTTCTATGATACTGCTAAGTGAACAGGAAAGGGGAAGACAATGAATATTACTGAAGTCCGGGTAAAGTTGACAGAAGCCAAGAAGAATAGACTGCAGGCATTTTGTAGCATTACGATAGATAATGATTTTGTCGTAAGGGATCTGAAGGTTATCGAAGGGCAGAAAGGGGCGTTTGTGGCTATGCCCAGCAGGAAACTCACGGACAGATGTCCAAAGTGCGGTGGGAAAAACCATTTAATGGCGCAATACTGCAATGATTGCGGTACTAAACTAAACGAAAGGCGTGCGTCTAAAAGTACAGGTAGATTAAAATTACATGCGGATACAGCCCATCCAATAAACTCAACTTGCAGAGAAGAAATACAGGAAAAAGTCCTTGCGGCTTATCAGGAAGAGGTTGAAAAATCTAAGTTGCCTGGTTATAAGCCTCCAAAATATGAAGATATGGAGGAGACGGATTTTGATGATTTAGACGAAGGCTTAGAATCGGGGAAAACCGGTAAGTAAAGTATATCGGTTTAAAAATTAGACCTCATTATCATACCAGAGTTTAAATCGTAATCAGGTATTCCCTTGTTTGTCCAAACTTGCGCTCTCCCACAAAAACATACCATTAAAAGGCAATATTATGTAAATAGTATTGCCACTTTTTCGAATTTAACATTTTTTATATTGATTAAAAAGTATTTTTATTTACCGTAAGCACATGATTAAAACAGGTTCACAAATTTTACTGGATGCATTAATAAGAGAAGGGGTGGAGTATGTCTTTGGAATTCCGGGAGGCGCTAACTTACCCTTGTTTGATGCATTATACGAGTCCTCTATAAAATTCATTTTGACCCGACATGAGCAAGGCGCGGGTCATGCCGCAGATGGATATGCTAGGGCTACAGGCAAGGTGGGCGTTTGCCTTGCGACATCAGGCCCTGGCGCTACAAACTTGACTACAGCGATTGCAACAGCCTATATGGACTCTATTCCCATGGTAGCGATAACAGGACAGGTCAAGACATTTCTCATTGGGAATGATGCCTTTCAAGAAGCTGATATTATTGGGATCACACGCCCTATAACAAAACATAGTTATTTAGTGAAAGATGCAAAAGACCTTGCAAGGATCGTGAAAGAGGCATTTTATATTGCTAGGACTGGAAGGCAAGGTCCTGTGTTAATCGACTTACCTGTGGACGTCACCTTAGAAAAATGTGAAGAGTTGATACCTACAGAGGTAGATTTGCCGGGATATAAGCCCAGATATGAGGGTAATGTCCGTCAAATTATGATTGCTGCTGAGGCTATAAATAGCTCCAAGCAGCCTGTTGTTTACACAGGCGGAGGTATCATTTCTTCTGAAAGTTCAAAAGAATTACTTGCATTTGCAGAAAAGGGAAATTTTCCGGTAACCACGACGTTGATGGGGCTCGGAGGCTTTCCCGAAGACCATAAGCTATCCTTGGGAATGTTGGGCATGCATGGAACTGTCTACGCCAATTTTGCAGTAACTGAATGCGATCTTTTGATAGCGATCGGCGCAAGATTTGATGACCGGGTTACTGGAAAGATTGATGAATTTGCCCCCCACGCGAAGATTATTCACATTGATATTGATCCAGCATCCATCAGCAAAACCATTAAGGTAGATGTCCCTGTTGTGGGTGATGCGAAAAACAGCCTACAAGAACTCAATAAACATATCCATTTTGTTGAGAGAAAAGAATGGTTTGATAAAATCAAAGACTGGAAAGGAAAAAATCCATTATCGTACGACAACAGTGGAAGTGTTATTAAACCCCAGTACGTAATTGAGCAAATCTGTGATGCAGCGAAGGGCAATGCCATCATTACCACAGAGGTGGGGCAGAATCAGATGTGGGCAGCCCAATACTTTACATACACGAAACCGCGTACCTTTCTCTCTTCGGGTGGACTTGGCACAATGGGTTACGGATTTCCTGCCGCTATTGGGGCTCAATTAGGATGTCCGGACAAAATTGTGGTAGATATTGCAGGAGATGGCAGTATTCAAATGAATATACAGGAACTCAGTACCGTTGTTCGCTTAAATATTCCTGTGAAAATAGCCGTACTGAATAACGGTTATCTTGGGATGGTACGACAGTGGCAAGAACTATTCTATAATAAGCGATATTCCAACGTTTGTTTGAATGGCAACCCAGATTTTGTTAAGCTAGCAGAAGCCTACGGCGCGAAGGGATTTTTAGCCGAGAAAAAAGAAGAGGTACGCCCAATCATAGAAAAGGCTTTTTCTATAAAAGGGCCGGTCATTATGGATTTTAAAGTAGATCCAAATGAGAACGTTTTCCCGATGGTACCTGCAGGACAGGCCATTAATAGAATGATAGGGACAATTGCATAGCGCAAAAAATCCGAAATTACTTCTTCAGATAATAGGCTTTAAACACGGTTGGTTTTTAAAGTATAAACTACTAT
>JAGWZR010000176.1 GCA_018968795.1 Planctomycetota bacterium
AAAAGCATGACAAATCCACTGAGAAGGGGTCAAATACTGTTTCTGAAAGATTATTTCATACGATTATGAGTGTTATCCCAGAGATTGTGTACATCTCCATGTTTGACGGTTCTATCAAATATATCAGCGATGGGATAGAAAAATTAATAGCGCGCAAGCCGGGCGAAATTTATAAAACACGAAATTTTTTATTCCAATCTGTGCACCCAGAAGATAGGGAAAAAGTATCGAAACAAGTACAAAAATTACAAAATGGAAGTGAAGCAACGATAGAATATCGGTTGCTGAAAAAAGATGGGACGTATGTCTGGGTTTCCGACCGCCTCACTGCAATCAAGAATGAGTGGGGCAATGTGACTCATTACAATGGCATTATAATAAATATTGACGAAAGAAAGGCGCACGACAAAGATTTGCAGAGATTGAACGCTAGAATACACCAATTAAACGATATGGTCAATCACCATGCTGTGCGGGATAGTTTAACCAATGTCTATAATAAACGCTATGTACATGTGATTTTGCAAAATGAATTTAATCGGGCAAGAACACAAAATAAGCCGCTATCGTGTATTCTCATGGACATTAATCACCTTGAGTCTATCAATAATCAGTATGGCTATTTTATCGGAGACCGTATCCTTACAGAAATCCCAAAATGTTTACAAAAACATACGAAGCCGTCTGATGTAATCTCCCGATTTGGGGATGGCGAATTTTTGATTGTGCTGCCGGAAATTGACAAGGAAGAACTTGATAAGATATCGAGTGTATTGAAAAACGAGGTTGAAAAATGTTTTATAAAGGATGAAGAAAAAAATCTAAATATTGGTTTTACGGTAACCATAGGAACGGGTTCCCTCACTACAACGACTAAAAATATTACTGATTTGATTGATCAAGCGACTAAGGCGCTTTATATCGCCAAAGCAGCGAAAAGAGCCGCATACAAAAGGACGTCCTGAAGATAAATTAAAACGATGCAAAAAGCAAAATTTTCCTTTCACAAACGGGATAACGGAACTCTACCTGAAATTATTAGTATCATTCCTCTGAAAGAGGATGTCATTTTCCCGCATCTGATCCTTCCGTTGTCCCTAACCGGAGAAGGATTAGTAAAGGCAGTAAACGATGCCGTTTCCAAGAATGAAGTTATTGGTATCGTAGCGCTAAAGTATGATGTCGATTTGCCTAAATCTAATGACTTTTACGATGTTGGAACAGCGGCAAAGATCGTTCAGATAGTAGAATCTACCACCGACAGCGTAAAATTTCTTATAGAAGGCGTGATGCGAATCAAAGTCATGGAATATGTGCAAACAGAGCCGTATCACAAGGCGCGCGTGGAAGAACTTCGTGAATTTACGGAGAAATCTGAAACAATCGATGTGCTTGTGCAGAGTGTAAAAACGCTTTTCAAACTGAGCGCCATGCTGGGAAAGGCGTTGCCCAAAGATATCATTTCCATGATTGATAATATTAATAATCCTTCAATATTGGCAGACTTAGCAGCCATTTATTTAGAATTGCCCGTTGATGAAAAGCAGAAACTATTGGAAATGATCGATCCCCAGAAGCGGCTGAGGATCGTTTTCCACTACCTGAACAAAGAAGTGCAATTAAAAGAGGTGCGGGGAAAGATTGACGAAGAAGTCGCCAAAGAAATGTCAAAGACCCAACGGGAATACTTCTTGAGGGAACAGCTACGGGCTATTCAAAAGGAGTTAGGGAAAGAAGATCCTCACATTGAAGAAATTAATAAGCTTGAAGAAAAGATTAAAGAGGCAAAGATGCCAAAGGAGGTAGAAGAGGTGGCCATCAAAGAATTAGACCGATTAAGGGATATTAATCCGGCATCGGCTGAGTATCCCGTTTCTCGAACATATCTGGATTATCTCATTAATATTCCCTGGAATAAAAAGACCATTGACAATCTGGACATCGTTCAAGCAGCAAAGATTCTGGCTGAAGATCACTATGGCCTTGAAAAGGTAAAAGAACGTATTCTGGAATTCCTTGCGGTGCATAAATTGAAGGAAAAGCTCAAAGGGCCTATCCTCTGTTTTTGTGGTCCCCCAGGAACCGGTAAAACGTCATTGGGCAAATCAATTGCGCGCGCCCTAGGCCGGAAGTTTATTCGCATTTCTTTAGGGGGTATCCGTGACGAGGCTGAAATTCGCGGCCACAGACGCACATACGTCGGCGCATTGCCGGGGCGGATTATGCAAGAAATCTGTCGCGCCGGATATAGTAATCCTGTATTCATGCTCGATGAGGTTGATAAGATTGGGGCGGATTTCAGGGGAGACCCTGCATCTGCTTTGTTGGAAGTCTTAGATCCTGAACAAAACTTCAGCTTTGTTGATCACTATTTAGATGTTTCTTTTGACCTTTCTCACGTGTTATTTATCACGACTGCAAATATTCTCGATACCGTTCATACCGCGCTGAGGGATAGGATGGAGGTCATATACCTTCCCGGCTATAGCGAAGATGAAAAACTGAAGATAGCGCAACAATTTTTGATTCCTAAGCAAATTAAAGAAAACGGACTAGAAAAATATCCCGTGGTATTCCAAGACCCATCTATTTCTAAGATCATTCGGAAGTATACACGAGAGGCCGGACTGAGAAACCTTGAGCGAGAGATTGCGTCGATTTGTAGAAAGATTGCCAAAGAGATTGTCGCTGGTAAACAGGTCACAAAAGAAATAAAACCAGAAAGCGTAGAAAAATTCCTTGGCCCAAGAAAGTTCTTCTATCAGGTTACCGATGAGGAAGATCGGATCGGAGTGGTTACAGGCCTGGCGTGGACGGAGACGGGGGGAGACATCATTTTCGTAGAGGCATCCCGAATGAAGGGCGAAAAGGAATTAACTCTCACAGGACAACTAGGTGACGTTATGCAAGAATCCGCTATTGCCGCATTAAGCTATGTCCGCAGTAATGCAAAGCGGTTGGGCATTGATGAAAATTTTTATGATACCTCCGAAATTCACATTCATGTCCCTTCTGGCGCCATACCCAAAGACGGGCCATCCGCGGGTATTACGATGTGCATGTCATTGGTCTCGCTCTTAACAGGGAGATATGCAAAAAGAGAAGTAGCGCTTACGGGGGAAATCACATTGACGGGAAATGTGTTACCGATTGGCGGAGTAAAAGAAAAGGTGCTTGCAGCCGTTAGGGCAGGGGTAAAGACGATTGTATTTCCTTTAAAAAACAAGGATGATTACGAAGAAATCGACAAGGAAATACGTAGTACAATACAATGCTTTTATATTGAAAAAATTGACGATGCTATAGACATTGTATTAGCGAAAAAATAATGGACGGAATAAACTACAAACCGATGAAAACTTGTCCTCTTTTTATGGGGAAGTACATGAAACTACAAATCTCTTGGTTTTTTAAGGAGGAAGGCACATGATCAGTATAAAAAATATTCTCTGCCCAATAGACTACTCGATTTTTTCAGAAAGGGCGTTGACTTATGCAATTGAATTTGCCGAAAAATATCAGACAAAGCTCTACCTGATCCATGTGCTTGATATTCGTATTTATGACATCAACGATCCTGAGCTATACAGCGTCAATATTGTTGAAAAAGAGACTATTGATAAATTGAGGGAACGATTGCTCAGGTGTGTAAATGAAGAAACGAAAGGAAGAATATCGGTCGAGGCAATTATTGTGCAGGGAGTGCCCTTCTCTGAAATCATAAAAGCGTCAAAGGAATATAAGATTGATTTGATTGTACTCGGTACACATGGAAGGACTGGTTTATCTCATGCAATTATGGGCAGCGTAGCGGAAAAAGTTGTCCGCAAGGCGCCATGCCCTGTGCTTACTATACGACACCCTGAGCATGATTTTGTCATGCCGTAATGTTTTTTGCCATTTATTGTAAGAAAAATTATGCCTAAATACACCCTTATAGACCACACGGCAGATATTGGGATAGACGTATTGGGGGCTACATTACGAGAGTTATTCACAAATGCAGCCTTTGCCCTCTTTGATATTATCACGGATTTGTCCAAAGTGGAATGTAAGGCTGAATGCAACATAAAAATTTCTGGAATAGATAGAGAACAACTGCTGGTCAATTGGTTAACTGAATTATTGTATTTGCACGACGTAAAAAATTTACTATTTAAAAATTTTTGTATTGCTGATATTAAGGACAATCAATTAACCGCGACCATAAATGGCGAGGCATTTATTGAGGGCAAACACGTAATTAAAACGGAGGTCAAAGCCGTTACCTATCATAACTTGTCAATTATCAAGGAAGATCATCAATGGAAGGCGCGGATAATATTTGATTTATAAGTAAACAGCTTGGCTATCCGCAATCAAAGATTTAACAGTAATGGGAAACTGATAGCGAAGAGCAAATACCATCGTTTTTCATCCAGAAGCTGACTGTTGATAATTGAACGCTTACATGTTACAGAAAAGGGATTATATTTCATGGGAGATGACAAATATAAAATTCAAAAGATAGACGCATACCGCTGGCGTATCCCGAGGGAAGGTAAGATGCGAGTGGATGGTATCGTGTATGCTGACGAGCGCATGCTAAAGGAAATTCAGAAAGACGAGAGCCTGCAACAGGTGATCAACGTCTCTTATCTTCCGGGAATAATAGGACATTCACTGGCGATGCCTGACATTCATTGGGGGTACGGATTCCCCATTGGGGGTGTGGCTGCGTTTGATGCTGACGAGGGCGTGGTTTCCCCTGGCGGTGTAGGATATGACATCAATTGCGGAGTAAGGTTGTTGAGAACAGGGTTATATCGCGTGGAAATTATCAATAAGCTGGAATCCATAGTCAACAGCTTATTTACCAACATCCCCTCCGGTGTAGGGTCGCATCGCAAGGATTTAAAACTTTCGCAGCAAGCCGAAAAAAACGTGCTCAAAAATGGCGCACGCTGGGCGGTATCTCAAGGTTATGGCACAAAAGAAGACCTGGAGCATATCGAGGAAAAGGGGTGCATACCAGGGGCTGACCCCGAACTGGTTTCAGATCGTGCATTAGAGCGAGGCAGGGCACAATTAGGCACCCTTGGCTCCGGAAATCACTTCGTCGAAGTTGGCTATGTATCGGAGGTTTATAACGAGGAGGCTGCCCGTGCGCTGGGTCTCGAAAAGGACGGCATTACAATAGTGGTACACACAGGCTCAAGAGGATTGGGATATCAGGTATGTGATGACTTCATAAGGGTCATGATTGATGCGTCTCGAAAATATAAC
>JAGWZR010000177.1 GCA_018968795.1 Planctomycetota bacterium
AAGGTATTATATAGCCATAACCAAAAAGGATAGCGAACCCATTGCTGAGGCGATGAATTACGCTAGCAACGCCGAATGGATGGAGATTTTTGCGCTAGACCCGAAATATCCACAAGACGACCATGTAATGCTCTCGAAAGTTATATTGGATGTGGACGTGAATTTTGGTCAAGATACGATGACGCAAGGCATCCTCATCCTCGACGCACAAACAATATCCGCAATTTATGAAAACGGTATTCTTGGAAACACAGTTAATTCGCGTTTCATCGCCCTTTCGGGAACAGGTTTGAAAGAGAACGAGATCATCAACGTACAACTTGGCACGCCTATCGAGAAGATACTCCATAACAGAATGAAGGCGTGTACGTGCCGTGTGTTTATAAACGGGCCTTTGCGCGGGAAGGAAATAACCGATTTATCAGTAAAGACAGACTGGTCTGTCAATAATATTATGGTTTTAAAGGAACTGGATTCTAAGGTGATATTCCCCATGATCAAGTCGGATGAATTAGCGCTGACCACAAACATGCTTGGGGAATTAAGGCGATGCATCTATTGTAATTTTTGTGATGATATTTGTCCTGTAAATTTAGAGCCTGCACTTTACTACCATAGCTATACGAGAGGGGAAAAGCATAAGGCGCGCCTCTATAACCTGGAAAAGTGCATCGAGTGCGGATTGTGCAGTTTTATTTGTCCTTCTAAGCTAGAGCTTTTACAGACCATCAAGGAATGCAAAATATCCGATAAACAAAAATGAAGAAACTGCTCAAGCCAATAGAACCTATTATAGACAAAGGCCTCGATACCCTTGAATCCTTCATTCACACCCATCGGAAAGTAAATTTTCTGTTTGGCGCCCTTTTTGGCGCATTTGACGGTCTCCTCCGGAGCACAAAGGAAACTACACAGACACAACCCTTTATCCGAAATAATTATGATGTAAAAAGGTTTATGGGGGCTGTGCTCGTAGCATTGGTTTTCGGATGGGTTTTCCCGGCTATATATTTCTACGGTTGGCAGTGTGTCATATCCAAACTCATCGTTTCATTTATTATCGGTGTGTTTGTCGTGGATGTCATCTGGGCAATTGTTGCGCGGGAGAATCATATCAGCGAGGGTGGATTTGTTTCTTGTCTCCTGATTCCCGCCATTTTACCACCGCAAGCGCCTCTCTGGATGGTTGGTTTGGGGGCAGCGCTTGCCATTATTTTTAGAAATGTATTAGGCGGTGTTGGGAACAATCTGGTGAATCCAGCACTGTTCAGCCGTTTATTTTTAACGATATGTTTTCCTTCTCTACTGGTTACGGGCTATCAAACGCCTTTTGTAGGCATGCCGGATATTCATGCGTTTCGCTACGGGCTGGATGCCATTACCCATGCCACACCGCTGACGGCATTCAAGACCAATGGCGAAGTTACATCCTATCTTTCCCTATTAATAGGCACATCGAGCGGGTCCTTAGGCGAGACATGCCGATTAGCATTGATATTGGCCGGTTTATGGTTAATCAAAATCAGGGTGGTAAATTGGAGGATACCTGTATCCTATCTGGGGAGTGTGCTTGTCCTTTCCGTGTTTTTCTCATTGATTTTGGGGAAGACTGTGGCTCCACCCTTATTCCAGCTCCTGAGCGGTGGGCTAATCCTGGGTGCTTTTTATATGGCAACCGATCCCATAACGACGACGTATAATCAGATTGCAAAATGGATCTATGGCGCTGGGTGTGGATTCATAACTGTGCTCATAAGAGATTTTACTTCACTCCCAGAAGGCGTAATGTATTCGATCCTGCTTATGAATCTGTTAGCCATACCGATTCAATCTTTGATGGTAAAAATAAGATATCGTTTATGAGAGAATCCTTGAGATAGTTACCTGCTTATGGAAGAGTTAAAAAAAATTTTATTCCGTATCGCTTCGATCCTCACGATTACCTTTTTGCCTTGCGCTATACTTCTCATAGTATATTTTTATACGGCGCCAAAAATCGCCGAATACTATGACATAAAGGAAAAACGCGCCGTACTCGACATTTTTAACATCCCGTATCGTATCACAGAAAAAAAGTTGATGGGTTTTACTTTCAAAGGTTATGATAAAAAGGACATTCTAAAAGTCTTCAGCAAAAACATAACCGTTGAATATCCTTCGGCTGCATCGTGGGAGATTCAGCAGCCTGGCGCTCAAACCCCCGATAGTGTTCAGGGGCAGGCGGTTGAAGGAAAACCAAAAGGCGGGAAAAGAATATTCAAATACGTGAGGGAAGGAAAACTTCAAGGCTTTGGGTTTGTGGAATCAAAAATAGGATATGGTTACAACAAATCAAGCATCATGTCGCTCTTCATCTGTCTGGAACCTGACATGGAAACATTAAAAGGCATAGAAGTGCTCGACCACAGCGAAACACCCGGTTTGGGCGGTAGGATTACTGAGGATCAATTCAAGAAACAATTCGTAGGCAAAAAGTTGAGACCCAAGATAATGGTGGTCAGGGGAAAGAAGGCTGCGGGTTCTAACGAGGTCGAAGCTATTACCGGAGCCACCAATACAAGCAGGGGAATCGAGTCTTTTCTCAATGATGCCATGAAAGAATTCTGGGAAGGACAAAGGGAGATTACATGGTAGGATTAAAGCGAATCATACGAAAGACCTCTAAGTACTTCATGCGGGACAATCTCATCTTAACCGCTGGGGCAGGGCTTGGATTTTGCTCCTCATTGGCGGTAACGAACAAACTAGAAAACTCCCTGACCATGGGACTCGGCGTAACGCTTGTAACGGCTGGCAGTTTCTGCATGGTCTATCCTTTCAAAAAACTTATATCCACTGCCGGCACCCATCACAAGATTTCTCTTTTAATGATTATTGTATCTGTCTTTGTAGCCATCTTTGGATTTTTTGCACAGGCATTTGTTCCTGAAATTACGGCCAATATAAAGGCATACATCGACCTTATTACAACCAATTGTATCGTGCTTGCGGTAATTTCCGAAGGGCTAACGGTCGACTTCTGGGAAGCCCAAAGGAAGATATTGAAAGCCTGTTTGGGATATTCCGCAGCCTTGATTTTGCTCTCGTTTTTGCGGGAACCCTTGGGCTTCGGAACAGTCATGGGCTTTCCCGTACTCCCGGATACATTTCCGCGAGTCGTTCTTATGGTTACTCCTGTAGGCGGATTCTTTGCGCTGGCAGCATTCAGGCTCTTGTTGCGCCCATTTTTTATTAAGGTTGGAATTGTATGCCAAGAAGCATCTCCTTGCGAGTGTGCAGCGCCAACGCCAAATTGTGGAGGTCCTATCCCTATACCCCAGGCCAGACCGAAACGGAAGATTCCCAAGGCGTTTTTAATAGCTTTAGGATTGGGTGTCTGTCTCTTTATCAGCTTTATCATTCACATACAAACGATTCCCACCTTGCACCAACAATTCAGCATCCTTCTTCCGGTACTGCTTAGCGCCCTTTTCTTCGATGGAATTGTGCTAAGTAAACTTTTAGGACTGTGCCCTCTGATAAATAAATCGCGCCAAATAGACGCGGCTTGGAAGATGGGAGTAGCCGTAATTATTGTAACAACATTATCCACGGCATTAAACTGGTTGGTGTACCACAGTGTTCTTGTTAAATGCAGTGACCTTCTGGCCAAATATTCGTCGTTACCAATTCGATTAGAAAATATTTTCTACCTGACAGTCTTTATTGTCACCATTGCCGTGTTCGTGCAAATCCTTAGCGTGCTGTTAAGAAAATTTGCGAAAACTGTATACGAGGAGATGGGACAATTTCTGGAACTCATCACGGTCAACTGCATTGTCCTTGCCAGCGCCACATTTACTATCCCCACCGGAGCCAAGTTTATGGTTACAACCGTAACGGCATTTGGATACGGACTCCACTGGATGATGGTGGTTGTGTGGCTTGCCCTGTTAAGGCGTCAGCGTCTGTTCGTCCCAACGACTGCGTGGGATGAAGATACTATCGCTATCCTCCTCTTAGGTATCATGGCGGCCATCTTTACAGGAATCGGGATGATTCACATATTTTAAATAAAATATTGATGTGTTCGTTTTAAAAACTGTGATAAAACGATAAGTAATAGATGAAAAATCAAAGAGCAAAATGACAAGTCAAAATTCAAAGAAATATTTGTTTTTTGACATATAATTTTGAATTTTTATCTTTTACCCTTGATTCATATATTTTGGGAATATGTTTGGTTTCAGTCAAATCTTTGTGGAGTAGCTAATGCTAACCCCTTTGTTACTTGGCGCTGGCATCCTCGCCTTATTGGTATTGCTTCTGAGCATATTCAGCGAGGTCGTATACCAGTTCTTTGGTCGTGGTGAGAAACGCAAACTTGTCGTATTAAGCGACGATGAATACAGGAAAGAACTCGATATCGAGGGAGGAGAACGGCTTTTATCCCTGCTTCAAAACAGAGGGTTCAATATCCCGGCTGCCTGCGGAGGCATGGCTACCTGCGGGCAGTGTAAGGTAAAGCTCCACACAGATGTCGGACCTTATACAGCCGTAGAAACTCCTCATTTTGATATGCGAACAAGGGAAGCATCCAGAAAATTTCTAGAGCAAGGCATTGGAGATGGATATGTGCGTCTGGCTTGTCAGGTCAGGGTCGAAAAGGATGCGAGCCTGTATCTGCCCAAGGACACGCTCCATGTTAAAAAATATACCGCCCGTGTAATCAAAAAGATACTGCTTACCAGCGATAAAATGGAGCTGTGGCTAAGGCCATCAAAGCCCATTCAATACAAACCGGGTCAATATATACAACTGTCCATCCCCGAGGATTTCGTAGAAGAGCATTATAAAAAATATGGAGAATTAATTAAAGAAGCATGCAAGAAAATAGGAAAAGAGTTCATTCCATATACGCCCGGCACAACGCTGTACAGGGGCTACTCCCTTGCTTCTGTAGAACCAGACCTCTTGAAACTCATCGTTCGTATGGCTCCCGTGGACCCGTGTATGCCATTAGAAAAAGGCGGACCTCCATGTATAGGCCCTCGCTGCGTGCATGAATATATCCAGGAGCAAAACCTGTGGAACTTTTTCCTTGGTGAAAAGATACGTTTCACAGGGCCGTATGGTCATTTTATGTTAAAAGAACAACCGCATACCGCCGTCTTTGTCGCTGGTGGAGCGGGTTTAGCTCCTATACTGGCGCTCTTAGAACAATGGTTTCGAGAAGGCAGACAGGATAAGGCTATCTTTT
>JAGWZR010000178.1 GCA_018968795.1 Planctomycetota bacterium
CATGTATGGCGTCCTTTGGTGGCAAGGGAGTAGATATTCTGGAAAGCTTTTGAAGCATGACAAAAGAGATAAATAAATAGAGGATGAAAAAAATATAACCGCTTATTCGATGTGACCATCTAAGATACTTTATATGCGTTGGATTATCCTGTCTCAACATGAGAAGAATATGCGTCACACCAATAATACCGATAATGAGTAAACTAAATGCTAATATAGAATTTGTGGTTGGGTTCGTGATTGGGTTCATTAAATTCTCCTTTTTTCCCTTATAAAATGCTATTTTTTACTGGAATCATTCCACTTTGACTGCAAGCGATATACTAGAAAGTGTCGTCTGATCATCCGTAAAAGCCAGTTCATTGTACCGGTTCAGGTCATAGACAAGGCTGGCTCGAATCGTATAGATGTCCGTCTTCAACTCAGGTGTCCACAATAAGACACGTTCTTCTCCAGCGCGGATAGGTGCCGCTTCATGGGAACCTGAGTATTGCCTTGGTGTAGCTTGCTGCTGCTCAGGCTGAGACTTCACGGTAGGTTTAATTCTCGCACATCCTGAGAAAAGAAGCAATGAAACTGCAACAACCATACAGCCCGCTACGTTCGCTTTTTTGTGATTATTCTATTTCGTCTTCTATCACCTCCCTGCTTATTTGAGGTGTAATATTGATAGAGCGAATCAAATATTTCTATGCCCTTTTCCAGTAATTTGTTATCGTCTTTTAGTCTCTGGCTGAGTCCAGCAATAATTTGATCTATCCCATCAGCCTCTTTCCGATCGTACTTATTATCCTTCAAATCTATGTCATGCACAATCTCTGCGATTGGCTGCAAGGCTGAATACTTCAAGTTAAATGCCTTAATAAGTGTCTCGAAGGTACAGTCATTCCCATGGTGTGTAAACGCTGCGCCGTACATATCAAAGGGTATTGCATCGGTAGGCGCTTTATTTTTACTTTTTGACAAAAAGATAAACCTTGCCTTTGGGTCGATAAATCTTTTAATAAGCCATGCTGATGCTATCCGATCGATATAGATATCTTTCCTTGTTGCCCATTTCTTACCCGCGTAATCCTTTACCCGATATATCTTGTTAATACCGCCTACTTCCATTTTCGGCGTCTTAGCCCATCCCTCTAACTTCTGTCGTATTAATTGTATCTTTTTAGAAACTCGATCTTTTTGTGAAGCATTGAAAAAATCAATTCTGGCTATATACTCGGTACTTTTGGTTATTTCGTTCAAACTCTTTCTAAAGTCGGATACAAGGCTGTCCGTTATCCCTTCTGTTCCTTCTATCTTTTCGATCTTATGTAATAAATCGTCGCATGCATCGGCTATTGCGATATATTCTTTACTACATGTTTCGTGAAATGCCTTAATAATTTCATCGTCTTGTTTTTTGTCAAGTGATTGAGTAATGAACAAAGAGGCGTCGCTGCCATTGTCCTTAATTTGTTTACACAGCCACTGCATAATCTCTTCGTGCTCCTTCGTATAGGGAAGTATGTACACGGCGTTTTTGAAGAGAACTGCACCGTACTTTTTCAAATCCCGCCAGACCTTAACCCGAAGGTTGGGCGCATCCTGTGCAATTTGATGTATAAACAGTATCCATTTTTTCATACATTTGTTTATCAAGAAAGTTAAATGTTATATGTATTACATAATGTGATATTTATAACAAATCACTATTGAGATGTCAATAAGTCATTGATATTATTTTTTTGGTTGATATCTATATCGATATACGATATCTTGCTTGGATATTTGTTGAGGAGGATAAAACAATAATGCTGCGAGATGTTCACCTTGCGTTTATCAAAGTGCATATCCTATATCATGCCGCAAAAGAAGACGTCTTCGGTATCGGATTGATCGAGGAACTGGGGCGGCATGGATACAAACTTAGTCCTGGCACGCTTTACCCGACATTGGCGAAAATGCAACAATCAGGTCTTTTGACCTGTGAGTGCAGGACTGTACAGCACAAGCAGCGGAAGTACTACAAAATTACCCGTGCTGGTCTGGAACTGCTTGACGATGTAAAAGTAAAATTGAAGGAATTGTACGAAGAGGTTATAAAGGGGAAAGGAAACTGCTAATTGATACAAAGGAGAAGATCAAAGATTTGGCTTACAAAGTATTGGAGAAAAGGCGCGCTGTCCATGCAGACACTTTTTGCCTGTGTGTTTTTTACATTCTTTTCAGTTCTTTTTACTGTTTCATTTTCTTCGTATCTTCAAGCACGGGAGGCGTCTGAAAAGATGCCAGACCTTACATTTTCTAATTTCTTCTCCGATGGGTGGAAATTTGGCTCATGGGAAGAACCTGCTGAGGAACCAGACCAAGCCCCTCGTTTCAGACTTCTTAAAATACCTGCCACGGTCTTCGAGCGTGAGGTGCGCATGAATTATTCATTCACCAATAACGGCAACAGAGGCAACCTCGATGAGCACGAATGGGAATTTGAATTTGAAATGCCTGTCAGCCGCAGACTTTTAATAGAAGTTGAACCAAGTATCGTATCGGTGTTTCCCCATAACAACGACAGCCATAGTGGCTTTGGAGATACTTCACTCGTAACCAAGGTGATACTCTTTGAGACACGCAACACTACCCTGATTTCCATATTGGGCACAAAATTCCCCACGGGAAATAAGGACCTCGAATTAGGAAGTGGTAAAACTACCATCAGCCCTGGGTTTGGCTTGTGGAGAGACCTTGGCAGACGCTTTGCCCTCCACAGCTTTCTTGGGTTTGATATCCCCGCAGGGGGCGCAACCGATGCAGACCCCGATGTCACCGTTAATTACGGCGCGGCGCTGACCAAGACCCTTACGTCAAAGGATACGCCGCTTTTTGGGAATTTTACTGTGTTTGTTGAACTCAATGGCATCTCAAGTGTTGGGTCGCACAACGACGCTACCGCAGTAAGCATCCTTCCCGGCGTGAGGTGGAAGCTTGGGCATGAATTCTGGTTAATGCCGGGAATAGAATTCCCGGTAACTGAAAGAGACGAATTTGAGAACAGAATTTGGTTTAGTGTGTTAAAGGACTTCTAAATGGTTTATTTGATTGTTTGTACGGTAGCGCTTATCGTTTCTGCATTAACCCTCTTTTCCGGGTTTGGGTTGGGGACGCTTCTTATGCCTGCTTTTGCTGTTTTTTTCCCCGTTGAGGTTGCAGTTGGAGCGACTGCAATCGTCCACCTGGCAAACAACATCTTCAAGCTAGTGTTGGTTGGCAAGACGGCAGACATTAAGATCGTGTTGAAATTTGCCGTCCCTGCATCGGCTATGGCAGTGATTGGCGCGTTGCTCCTGAACTATTTTGCGGATATCAAACCTATTGCAGTATGCACGCTAGCTGGACGAACCTTTAACATCGTGACCGTAAATCTGGTAATTGCCGTTCTTATAGCGGTTTTTGCAATACTTGATTTCGATCCGCGCTTTGGAAAACTTTCTTTCGATAAAAAGTACCTACCGCTGGGTGGAGCGCTCTCTGGTTTCTTTGGCGGATTATCGGGTCAACAGGGTGCGTTACGTGTAGCTTTTTTGATTCGTTCCGGTCTTGAGACAGAGGCATTTATCGGAACATCTGTTGTTGCGGCAGTAGTGGTAGACGTGTCTCGGCTTGTTGTTTATGGCACCACATCTTTTTCTAAAAATTTTACCACGCTTAATAACCAAACAGGGATATAGCTTGTTATTACTGCTACTCTGACTGCTTTTCTCGGTTCATTTATCGGTTCGCGCCTCGTCAAGAAAATCACCATGCATGCCATCAAAGTGATTGTGGGAATACTGTTACTTTTGGTGGCTGTTGTATTAGGAGTCGGAGCCGTATAATATTACCTTGTAAAAACATCTTTTTTTGCAAGTTTTTTTTACACCCCCCTGTATCCCCCCTTGCGAAGGGGGGAAAGAGAGGGGTTGTTTTTGTTGCGGCTGTGCTAGGATTTGTCAGGTATTTCTTTCACTCCGAACAAAGTCCTAATTGATTCTCAAGCCTTTCAATCATTGTCATGTATTTTTCATACCTGCCGTTGTCAATATCTTCTTTTTCCATAGCCTCAAATTTTTCAATTAATATCCCTTGCTTATCCTCAGTCAGGATTTTATTTACCCACGGGAAGAGGATTTTCTCCTCCGTTTGCATGTGTTTTTTCATCCATTTGATATATCCATAAGCAATTTTGGTAATTTGCTTTTTTGCTTTTTTGCCTTGATAAATATTGTTTATAGCGTCGGCAAAGTCCCTCATCTGATCGCGTGCGGACACGTGCTCCATAAGCAGCCGCCCTAGGAAATCCTTCTTTTCTCCGCCGCACTCGGCCTTGAGTAATGGGAAAAGCGCTATTGCTTCCTTTTCTTGGTGACGTCTCTCAGAAAACTCGTTAATGATTTCTATGATTTCGCCAAAGGTTTCTCTGGAGATGGGTTCGCTGTTATCAAGGCAATTCGAGACCTTTTCCAAAATTTGCAATACCCTTTTGATGACGTCAAAATCACGATTTAATATTTCGGTGGCGTATGCGTGCGGATTTTCATCAATGTGTTTACTATCTTTGGGTGTAGTATATTCGGAAGATGCACAGGCAGAAATACACATACAAGAAATAACAGCGATAGTTATAAAAATCTTTTTCATAATTTGATGTTTATTTTATTGTGCAAGTAGCGCCTCGGCGAGTTTGATATCTTCAGGTGTGGTAATCTTGATGTTTTCGTCCGTGCCGGGCACGATACAAACAGGATACCCTAGCTTTTCGACCATTTCGGCGTCGTCCGTGAACTCGACGCCCGTATCTTTGAACTGATGAAATGCTTTCAAAATTAGACTTTTTTCAAACCCTTGCGGCGTTTGCGCCATCCAAAGACTGTTTCTCGGAATAGTTCGCTGAATGTAGAAATTATTTCCTACCTCTTTTACGGTGGCCTTTATTGGCGCCGCAAGAATGGCGGCGTGTGATTCCTTCGTCTTCTGGATAACCGCTTCGATATATTCTCTTCTCACTAGCGGCCTGACGGCGTCATGGATGAGTACAATCTCAGCGTCTGTTTCAGTCTGACAGAGGCCATTATAGACGCTATCCTGACGTCTTTTGCCTCCCGGAACAATCTTTTTAACCTTAAAGGTATCCAGGACGCTCTGCCATTGTTCACGAATGGATTGTATCTCGGTTTCACCGACAACAAGGATAATTTCGTCAATCTTGTTGTTCTGGGAAA
>JAGWZR010000179.1 GCA_018968795.1 Planctomycetota bacterium
ACCCTAAGACGTTAAAAAGCAAAAAAGACGATTTAAAAATCTAAAGTCATCGCTCATCTGAAAAGTGTCCTGTGGTACTCGTTCACTGCAATGACTTGTTAGACATTTTATTGATTATGTTCAACACAGTATCCATCGTTATTAAGGCTTCTTGGTCAAGACGCAATGGTAGATGATGAGGTTGTCGAGCTTCTTATAGGACACAAACTCATCATCAGATTGTATTGTCAGACCCGCTGCATGGACATTGTCATTAATTGTTGACGGGTGGTAACGATACGTGAAAAAGTCAGGCACAAAAAACTCTGATGTTTGGTTCGGAACGACTAACGATTTAGGCTCTCGTTGGACCTCATGGCCATCGATAAGTGGTTCGTAGGTAAACAAAAACATGCCGCCTTTCTTAAGGATGTCAACAGCTTTCCGTATAGCGACAGGTAAATCATCAATAAATTCTAGCACACCTGATGAAATAATCAGATCAAATGGCGCAAAGTCTGTGAGATCAACTTCTTCAAATCGTCCCTCAATAAGGACGATGTCTGGATATTTACGCCGACACTCTGCTAGCATATTGGCAGAGCAATCCACCCCAATAATATCTCTGCAACCAGCCTCGTAAAGTGTCTCTATTGAACGACCAGTGCCAATCCCGATGTCAAGAATGCGACCTTGAGCAAGACCTTTGGCCTTAATAACACTAGCTATAAAGATAGGTGGTGCCCAAGCTCCAGGAGGTTCAGTGGCACGGTCATAAACTTTGGCAAGCTTGTCGTAATATTGTGCGTTTGGATGCATAGTTTAATATCCTCTTATACGTTCAAAAAATGTTGCGAATATATGCCCGATTGTGTCCCCAATAAAACGGGACTTTTCTGAATCTGACAATGAAATAAATCGCTTCGAAGCTTTTGCTATTTTTGAAAGTGATGATATTTCATCACGAAGAATGGAATCGAGATCTTTCTTATTCCGCTCTAATGCACCTATCCAAAACTCTGAATCCGCAGAAGGACTAAATGCGACTAGAAACGTCTCTGTTCGCTCTATGTGAGAAATAGGAATGACTATTATCTCATCAGTACCGAAAATTATCTGTTCAGCCGTTACCAAATCAGGCGAAGATGCGGCGTATCGCAGTTTACCAATATTGACACGAAGTGGTTTCTTCGCCACCAGAAATGCATCATGTGCTGCGCTTTTATCAAATGGTAAATCCATTCCAATTATTCGACTTGTAAGTGCTAATGGTTCTACACCTAGTTTTCTTCCTGCGTTGGACATCATTATGAGTAAAGATTCACGACGACGGCTTTCGATAAGGTAATGGCATCGTCCCTTATGTACAAATCCTATCCACAAACTATCGAGAGCTTGAAGTTCAGGGTAAATTTCTCTGAGGCGTCCATAAAGCCGGTTAGTAATAGTCTCATTCACCTCACGTGCAATAGTAAATAATCGTGAGTAAGTCCACTCATAGATGGTACTTATCACACACTCGGCAATGGTCTGAATTAAATTGTTATCCAGTTGAACTTCCGAGCTACGAGTGATAACAATATGAGTGTATCCGCCGTAATCAGTTTCAAGCCGTTTTCTGAAATCATGAATTTTTGATCTCTGGGTAGTAGCTGGATAGAATGTCACACTAAGCTCTTCTGGACATCGAATGTTCGGTGCCAGTGAGAATAGAAATAATTGCCCATCGCGGGTTTTAAAAAAGTCCTCCGATTGATGTTGTGCACCATCACATATTACCCCAATATATTGTCTAAATGTAGCTGCAATACTGTTAAGAATACAGTCACGTATATCTGGAAGAAGAACAGATAGGATGGCGCTTTCGCTTTTATACCTAGTTTCAAGTTCTCTGCGAGAATTAATCCTAATTGTCTCCTTCAGGAGAATGGCATCGTCTATTGCAGCCATTATAGATGAACCCCTTTTTTATTCTAAATGTCTAACAATAATTAGACTGGTCATTATAACCGCCCCCGGCATGCTGGGCTGCCAGTCTATTACGCCTGTATTTTGGATATAAAAATCTCATTATCTCATTTACCTCCTTTATGTTGCGCAGAATTGTTATGAAAAGCAGGCGTCTTAGACTGATCAGTATAAGACACCGCTTTTGGTTCATCAATTGGACTTCGCATAAAAAGGATGATAATACAAAAATGAAGAAGAATACAAGCTTTTTTTGGTTTTTCTGAAGAATGAATGGGAGGGAATCTCTCTTTGTTGGCCGATAATAGGTGTTTTAGCAAATTCTTGTGTCATAATTTGCAAGTTTTTAAACACACCCCTAGATCCCCTCTTGATAGAGGGGACTTGGTTGCGGCTTCGCCACGCTGTGTATTTACATCTGTTCTGGCGCATGCATCCCAAGGATGTTGATGCCGTTTTTTATGACCTGACGGGTTGCATCTACCAGTAATATCCTGGACTTGGTTAGTTCTTCGTCGTCAGATAAAACACGATGGGCATTATAAAACCTATTCAAGTTACCACACACGTCGATGAGATAGTTACAGATCAGGGAGGGTTCATAAAGCTCGGCAGCCTTTAATATAACAGAGGGGAATCGCCCTAAATTCTTGATGAGGATAATCGCCTCGTCTTCGCTCAGTAATTCATAGTTTATATCTGTGGTTACAGGCTTGCCATATTTTCTCAAGATGCTACAAAGACGGGCATGGGTATACTGAACATAAGGCCCTGTTTCACCTTCGAAGTTCAACACTTCATCCCAATCAAAGACCACGTCCTTATTGCGTTTGGTACAGAGGTCGGCAAAGATAACAGCGCCGATACCCACTTCATTTGCAACTACATCCTTATTTTCCAGAGATGGATTTTTTTCTTCGATAATTTTTCCGATGCGTTCAACGGCATCAATTAACAGGTCTTCTAATAAAACGACTTTCCCCTTGCGGGTAGACATCTTGCCATCCTTGAATTTCATAAGGCCAAAATCCACGTGCACACAATGGTTTGCCCAGTCGTCTCCCATCAGCTCCAAAACCTTGAAAACCTGCTTAAAATGCAACTTTTGCTCGGAGCCGACTACATAAATCATCTTGTCAAAATCGTGGGTCTTCTTCCTATATTCTGCGGCTGCAATATCACGGGTGGCATAAAGGGTAGCGTCGTCTTTTTTACGCAGGAGACAAGGAGGCATGTTGTATGGCTCTAGGTCAACAATCAACGCCTGTTCACTGACTTTAGCGAGTCCTTTTCCCTTAATTCTTGCTATGGTATCTTCTACCATCGTATTATAAAAACTTTCACCGATAAAGGCATCAAAGTGTATTCCAAGCATATCATAAATCTTGTGGAACTCTTTTAAGCTAATGTCTTTGAAGCGCTGCCAGAATTCCTTTGCCTCAGTATCTCCTGCTTCAAGTTTTTTGAACCATTCTCGTGCCTCATCTTCCAAGACGGGATTCTTTTCTGCCTCCTGATGGAATTTTACATAGAGATTGTTCAGGTCTGTAACGGTATAAGATTCATGGGCATTTTCGTTTCCCCATTTTTTATATGCAGCAATCAATTGCCCGAACTGTGTCCCCCAATCGCCGAGGTGATTGATCCCAACGCATTGATAACCAAGAGTTTTATAGACATTGTAAATTGCATTTCCGATGAGCGCAGAACGGAGATGATGAACGGCAAGGTGTTTGGCAATGTTTGGGGAGGAATAATCAATAACAACGGGTTTTCCAAGACCTATGTTTCCACTGCCGTAGCGATCTCGCTCTTTACTCACCTTCTTCAATACCATCTCTGAAAATATTGCCTTGTCCACAAAGAAGTTCAGATATGGGCCAATGGCCTTAATCTCTGTAATCCCACTTAGTCCCCCTTTCTTAAAGGGGGATTCAAGTAGATTTTCATTTATAGTTGCCTGAAGCGTTTTAGATAATTCCGTAGCAATGATATTTGGTGGTTTTTTCAGGGTTTTTGAAAGGTTGTAACAGGGGAATGCATAATCACCCATTTTTAAATCGGGTGGGATTTCGATAAGTTTTTCTATCTCATCTTCTTGAAGGTTTGTTTTTTCTTTTAATAAAGATACGATAGCTTTTATAAAATAATTCATCGTTAAACTCTTTGTTGCGACCGCTATGGTTAATCTTTTTTATGTTACATCAATCCCATCTTCTTTTTCACTTCAATCATGGTGTTTTCTGCCATACCCTTACACTTCTTTGCGCCTGTATGCAAGCGGTCTAACAGATAATCTGGATTTTTAATCAAATGCTCGTATCTATAACGAATGGGGGTTAGCGCTTCGATGATATTATCTGAGAGAATCTTTTTGCACTCAATACAGCCAATCTCTGCGGATCGGCACACAACGTTTATACGTTCAATTTGCTCCTTTTTAGAAAAATGCTTATGCAAAGTAAATAAATTACATATGTCAGGATTGCCGGGATCGGTGCGCCTTTTCCTGTTCTCATCGGTTACTGACGTGGATAGTTTCTTCCATATTGATTCAGGCGGTTCTACCAGCGAGATATAATTCCCAAGACTCTTGCTCATCTTGGTCTTACCGTCGAGTCCCATAATTCGCGGGGCTTCCGAAAGGATTTCCTGCGGCTCTGGGAAGGTCTCTCCATACCTCATGTTGAACTTTCTGGCAATCTCCCTCGCAAGTTCGATATGTTGAACCTGATCCTCACCTATAGGCACTGCCTCACCCTTATAGAGCATGATATCAGCAGCCTGCAATACAGGATAGGTAAACAATCCCGCATTGATATTTTCCCTGTGTTGTTTTGACTTGTCTTTGAATTGGGTCATACGTTCCAGATGACCCATAGGAGTAATGGTATTTAATATCCATGCGAGTTCCGTGTGTTCCGTCACGTATGATTGGACAAAGATAGTGCATCGCTCAGGGTCGAGCCCGGCAGCAATATTAACAGCCGCCGCATTGAGAATACGCTTTTGCATTTCTTGTGGGTTATATTCAATGGTAATCGCATGATAGTCAACAATACAAAAAATACAGTCGTACTGATCAATCATTCGTACCCAGTTCTTAATGGCTCCCAGATAGTTGCCAATGTGCACATCCCCGCTGGGCTGAATCCCGCTAAATAGCCGCTTTTTCATAAAAATTGTCCTTGTTTTTTAACTACTTTTTCACCGCGGAGTGCGCAAAGAAGTAAGAGAATTATTAATGATGGAACAACC
>JAGWZR010000180.1 GCA_018968795.1 Planctomycetota bacterium
GCCACAAGTTCTGTTGCCGGTAGCGTTGAGAGTGTGTCGGTATCGATAAAAACGGCCATGGGCTGATAAAAACTCCCAATCATATTTTTTCCTTTGGGATGATTTACCGCCACCTTGCCACCGATACTGCTGTCTACCTGTGCAAGGAGCGAGGTCGGTATCTGAATAAAGGGGATGCCCCGCATGAAGGTTGCGGCTACAAAACCGCTAATATCACCCACCACACCGCCTCCTAAGGCAACAATGAGGGAATTCCTGTCCAGCTTGTGATCAAAGCAGGCATCGTAGAGGATACATGCAGTTTCGAGCGTCTTCTGCTCTTCCCCTGGTTTTAATGAGACAAGCCTGACATCAAACTTGTTTCTCTGAAGACTTTCCATTACAATACCGCCATATATCTTTTCAATATTTTTGTCTGTAATCAAAAGGGTTTTGCAGGGTGCTTTTTCTTTGACCAGGGTATCTCCGACTCTTTCGAGAAGCCCTTTGTCTATGTAAATATTATAACTATTAGTTAACAGATTAACCCGTATAGTTTTCATATGGTTTCATATTAGTTCCTGGAGTGATAAAAAGCAAACTATAGATAAATATTTACCACAGATTCCACCGATTTCACAGAAAAATTTGATTAATTCAATAAATCTTGAAGAAGAACGAAACTAATTTTCAGTCTTACGAAGAGGCGCTGGCCTTTCTCTACAAGGCGATTGATTATGAGAAGCTGATTAGCTATCAATACAATGCCTCGACGTTCAGTCTTGACAGGATGGTAAAAATGCTTGAATACGTGGGGAATCCGCACAAATCTTTTCCCAGTATTCATATAACGGGTACAAAGGGAAAGGGTTCTACGGCGATTATGACGTCAACCATTCTGGAACATGCTGGTCTCAAGACCGGACTCTTCACCTCTCCGCATCTGATTGATCTAAAAGAGCGCATCCAGATAAATCATCAAAATATACCCGAACACGATTTTACCAGTACCTTAAATGACCTTCGGCCATACATCCAGCATTTGCGCGAAACAGAGCCATCCGCATCTCCCACATTCTTCGAGATACTTACTGCAGTCGCCATGCTCTATTTTAAAAAAAAGCATGTTGAGATGGCTGTTCTGGAAGTAGGTTTGGGCGGACGTCTTGACTCAACGAACGTTGTGATACCAAAGGTATCAATCATTACCAATGTAGGGTTTGACCACACGGCAATTCTTGGTAATACACTTTCGAGCATTGCCCATGAAAAGGCCGGAATTATCAAGCAGGGCGTGCCTGTTGTGTCATCTGTTGAATCTCCAGAAGCCCTTTCTGTAATAGAAGAAACATGCCGTGAAAAAAACGCCAGGCTGTATCTGCTTGGAAGGAATATTTGGATTGAAGATGTTCACAATGTTGGTGGGAATACCATAGGACGGCGTAGCCGCAACCAAAGCCCGCTATTTCCCCCCTTGATAGGGAGGATAAAGGGGGGTGTAAAAACTTGCGGGAAAAAGAATATTTTCCAGAATAATATTTCACGGGGTTTGATATGCAAGATAAAAACATGGCGACATACTTACCCAGAGATATTTCTGCCCCTCATTGGCATTCACCAGGCGAAAAACTGCGCCCTGGTGCTGGGCGCACTAGAAGTCATGAGGGAGCAAGGCAATATTTCAATTGATGATGAAACCATTCGGGAAGCCCTCGCCCAGGTATATTGTCCCGCACGAATCGAGGTTCTTAGGGAAAACCCATCGATAATATTGGATTATGCACACACAGTAGATTCCATGCAGTCTCTTAAAAATACCCTATTGAAAAATTTCAAATTTAATAAATTAATTTTAATCCTAGGGTTTTCACAGGATAAGGATTTAGACGATATTTTGAAGGAAATTATTACGGTAGGCGACTTGATTATTGTGACTAAAAGTAAAAACCCACGTGCCGCAGCGCCTGAAGATTTATACCAGAGGATAGAAAAACTCTGCGGCAAACAAGTAGAGATAACGGATAATACCCAGGATGCCGTGACTGCCGCAAAACAGATGGCTTCAAAAGAAGATTTGATTTGCATCACCGGTTCTGCCTATGTGGCAGGCGAAGCCATGCAGGCGTTAAGCATGAGTATTGCTAAGCAGAATAGTTTAATTTAAGAAAAGCAAAAGAAGAATCAAAGAATGAAGAAGGTGTTCCGCTGGATAAAGTAGTTGAAGATTTGAAATTAAGATGAATGCCTATCGCTAAACATCTAACGCCCAGCTTAACCGGCTGTTTTTGGAGTGCCAGCGGAAAAGCCAGTGCGGGTTGAAGCTGTTGTTAGCCCCAGCAATTCTTTATGTCTTTCTCTGACCACGATCTGAATTCCTTACCAAACAGACCGAGAAAACAAGACAGGAAAATATCCGCATACCTAAACACTCCACCAATGTCTAAATGATGAGCGTGGAACGACCAAGACATTCCGGTTGAATCCAGATGAAGGAATCTATTTGCAAGTCGAACATCACCATGGGTAAAGGATGATAGGTCAGCATAGAAAATGTCATAGGCTTCTTCATGATCTACCTCAATTGCCATTTGCCGTATGCTCTTACCAGACCAACTGCGAATAGGTTGCCCCTTCTTAGTATGACCTTCAAAGTGGGAGCGCACTAAATCGAATTCAGACTTAATCTTATCCTGCTTTGGCTCCCACTCCTCCTTCCAGGCCATTTCCATGGCTTCCTTCCAGTCAGGCTTCTTACTGTTTCGATGTTTTCCCCAAGCATCCATCTGCTGCTTCTCGATCACCTTTTCATACTCGATATAGCGGCGAGCACGGGTGGCCGAATCCAGACTTATATAATGAGCTGTTACATCAATTTCAAACATAGGTCTGACGATAGTGTAGCTGACGGTTGTGGGAAAGTAATCGTCTCCGAAAGAGTCGTGAAGCCGCAGTATACAATCAGCGGCGGTTGAGCTATGTACAAGAAAACACACCATAAGAGATGTATATTCTGGGCCTGCTGAATGCAGTTGCCTGACTTCCACTGATCTCGCAAGGCTAACCAGTTTTGTCAATACGTTACGGTGTTGTTCGTTTGTTAATCCTCTAATTGTCACAGCCATTCCCCAACTTTCGACAGTGAATATTTTGGGCTAACATTTATCTTTATTCTATAATTGCCAGCATACTATTGCATAGCATGGCGGATATCAAACAAAATAGGCAGAATTTATGCTGGAAAGATGACGGTATTTCGATATAAGTTTTATAGATTTATTGTTATATCAAATTATGATAGATGTTTGTAGCCGACTATTAGATTGAGTTGCCTTGTTTATATGGTGGATCTGGGGTATAAGCATGCCTGCCTGACGATTTCCGGCACGGCCTCTTCCCATTCAACTGCCATGATATGCACGCCGGCTATGCCTTTGATTTCTCTGACCTATTCGATGACCTCCAGCAGGACTAGCATCCCTTTTTCGAGTCAACCTTACTCTCCTTCCTGACGCATAACAACCAAACTCAGCGGCGGGCAATTGCTCGTCTGCCAGGGTGTTTTGTCAGGCGTTGAGTCGTTCGTGTTAAATCAAGTAATGACCTCAACGCATCATTTACTGCGGCTGAATTAACAAATGCTTCGGCCACATCTGGCTCAAGCATGACAACATTGTCCCCTTCGTCTAAAATGCGTTTGTAATATTTGCCACGAACAGCTTTTGAATAGTCAAAGTTGTATTCGGGGCGTAATTCATCACTAATTTTTTTTGCTTTAGCTTTCATGTCGTTTCCTTTCTTGGGTGGTTGCAAGACGAGCGCTGATAATTCGAACGGCTTTGCCCCTCTCTGTATGTGATACCACAAGCAAACGCCGACGAGAAGAGCAACCCACGGTTATTAATCTTTGCTCGTCGACCGAGTGGTCTGGGTCATCAAAAGTTGCCGATAACGGATCGTAAAATACAGTCATGGCTTCATCAAATGATACCTTGTGTTTTTTGTCATTCTTTTTAGCTTTTTTCCTATCCCATTCGAATTGCATGTGTTTAATTCTATCATAAATTATCACCTAACATGTATCTTTATTCTATAATTGCCAGCATATTATTGCATAGCATGGCGGATGTCAAACAAAAATGGGCAGCATTACATTGGGAATGTGATTTTTTGTCTATAACCTAAATTCTGCAATGGGACACAGATTAACGCAGATAAGCACTGACAAATAATGGCTAATTCTTTTGTTTAACTCACCCATTAGGTGATTACCTGTGATTATTTATGTCGTTGAAAAATCTGTATAAATCAGCGTTTATCTGTGTCCGACTGCAACTATTAGGTGATAGATGTTGGAGCTGACTGTTAGATTTGAGTTGTTTTGATTTATATGGTGGGTCTAGGATATAAGCGCGCCTGCCTGACGATCGCTGGTACTGCCTCTTCCCATTCAACTGCCATGATGTGCACACCGGAAATACCTTTAATTTCTCTGACCTGTTCTATAACCTCCAGACATATCTTGATGCCTTCTTCCTTGCCCTTCTTTGCGGCAGATGCGGCGGTTATGCGATTCATTACTTCGTCAGGCACATCCATACCGGGCACGTTGTGTTTCATGTGCTTTGCCATACCAGCAGACTTGAGTGGAGCTACACCGGCCAGGATGAATGCCTTTTCATGAAGACCCATGTCGGTAACCATCTTCATCCATTCTTTAAACTTTTTGACATTATAAATAATCTGGGTTTGAATGAAATCGGCACCGGCAGTAATTTTTTTGGCAAGCCTGATCGCACGGAATTTAAAGGGATCAGCAAAGGGATTTTCGGCTGCGCCAATAAAGAATCTCGGTTCTGATGCTTTCAATTCTTGACCGGATTGAAATTTCTTTTCATCTCTGAGAATCTTCACCATCTGGATGAGTTGGATGGAATCTATATCAAAAACGCCTTTAGCCATAGGATGATCGCCAAATTTCTGGTGGTCGCCAGTTAGGCACAGCAGATTTTTTGCACCAAGTGCGGCGGCGCCCAGGAGGTCGCTCTGTATGGCGATACGGTTCCTGTCGCGGCAGGTCATTTGGATAATCGGTTCTAATCCCGCGTCAAGAACGATACGACCTGCGGCAATGCTGGACATGCGCACCACGGCAGTCTGGCAATCGGTAATATTAAATGCGTCTCCGTAACCTTTCAATATTGCAGCCTTT